>JBOHAK010000383.1:0-8675 GCA_050697795.1 Gaiellaceae bacterium | reverse complement strand
GAATGGAGCAGCGCGCCGGTCGGTGCAGCCCGCCGGCGTCGCAGTGTCGAGTTGCATGGAAAGCAGCAGCGGGTCTCAGGAGCGGCCGGCGGAGCCTCACGCGGAGACATGATCGCTGCGCGCCGCGAACGGGGCGACGGCACCCGTTGAGCTTCCCAGCTTGAGCCGTTCACTAGATCGAACCCCGCAGAAACGGACCCGCATATGCGAGAGCTCATCGTGAACACATTCCTGACCCTCGACGGCGTCACGCAGGCGCCGGGCGGCCCAGGCGAGGATCCCAGCGGCGGCTTCGAGCAGGGCGGCTGGATGGTCGGGTACTGGGACGAGCAGGTGGAGAGGGCGATGGGAGAGTGGATGTCGAAGCCCTTCGACCTCGTCCTCGGCCGCAAGATCTACGAGAATGACGATCGGCGTGCCCCGGACGCCCGGGACGGGCTGCGCGACCGCGGTGCGCAGCACGAGCTGTCGGCGCCGGGGTTCCCCGCCGATCTATTACTTCGCGGCGATGGCGAGGTCTACACGGCAACATCGACACGGAGGTGAGAAGTGGGAGCAATACACGTGCACGAGTTCATGAGCCTCGACGGCGTGATCGACGCGCCGACGTGGACGTTCGACTACGGCTTCCACGCCCGGATGGGGGAGGCCATCGGCGCGGTCACGGAACGTTCCCGAGGAATCCTGCTCGGGCGCACGACCTACGAGATGTTCGAGCCGTCGTGGTCGAAGCGGACCGTGGAGGACGATCCAGGGGCGCCGTTCTTCAACGACACCACCAAGTACGTCGTCTCCTCGACGCTCACGACTGCGACGTGGAGGAACTCGCAGATCATCGGGCCGTACGACCCCGACACGATCCGCAGTCTGAAGGACGACGTCGACGGCGACCTTTACGTCAGCGGCAGTGTCACGCTGGTCCGAGCGATGCTCGCGGACGGCCTGGTCGACGAGCTGCACCTGTTCGTCTACCCGCTCACCCGCGGATCCGGTCCGCGGCTCTTCCCCGAGGAAGCCGCGCCCGGCAAGCTGTCGCGTGCGGCCTGTGAGTCGTACGAGAACGGTGTGGTCTACCTGGCCTACCGACCGCAGGCGTGAGGCCGCCGCAATCCTGTGCCACTCCGGGCGTGGCGTCCTCGGGCACTGCGGTCTCGCTATCGAGGCCGCCCTCCTCTGATCCAGGCGCGCCCGCAGCGTCACCGGCGGGGAGATCTGGCGCCTTTTGAACGGGAGGCGCAGCGGTGCCGGGTGCGGGCAGCCGCGGCGCTCGCGGCTTCCAGGCGGTGAGGTTTTGGACGACCTCGCCGTAGAGATCGATGATCTGTTGGCGCGTTTCAGTGATGAATGAGCCCTGACTCCTCCCATTTTCTTGAGCCCGAGTTGACGCGTGAGTGCTATCTCGAAGCTCCGTATCTCTCGCCTGGCGTCTCCGGCGTTTAGTAGGCGCTCAGGCCGCTCGCGTGCGTGGCACGCGGGTTCGCCCACCCTTATGGCGGCCCTCCGCGGGGAGAGAAATCACACTGGCGGAGGGTCGTGAAGGGTGCGCACTCACGATGGCACTCGTCCCCCCGGGCGCGCTCTTGTCCTCTTTCGCCCGTGACGGCATCAGAAGCCGGGCGAGTGCATTGCATTGCATGCCGAGGCCCTCGTATCCTCCGTCACATGCGCAGAGGCGTGATCTTGACCTCGCTCATGGTGGCCGGTATCGGCGTCCTGGCCGCGCTCGCCATCGCAGACGCCTGCGGTCGGAACCATCCTCGTCGACATCGGCCACCCCTGCGCCAACCACGGCAACCCCCTCCGCGGAGGAGGAGCAGCAGATCGAGCTGATCGGCAACCAGTGGGCTCCGCTCTTCGCCGCTGGCCGGACGCCGGGCTGCAGCTCGGCGGAGGGCTTGATTATTCTGACCCAGCCCGTCTGTGAGCAGATCGCCTGCCAACGCGTCGGGGGGATCAGGATGAGGAACTGCACGCCGCCCCACGTCGGCGTTTCGGAACTCGTTCGCAGAGGCGACTGTCCAGGCATCAAGTTCAAGGACCACCGAGCGGCGGCCAGGTTCTCGAATGGGGAAATGATCGAGTTGGTCCTGTGGGGCGACTCGTGGGCGATCTCCAAGCTTGGTGGGAACGCGGGCCGGAGGTTCTTCGAGTAGCCAGACGGCGCGATCTACCGCACGTCGAACACGCCGGTCATCCTCACGCCCGCGTGGTGGCGTGAAGCCCCGACCCGGCGCGACTACCTCGACCCGCCCGACCACTTGGCCGAGCCCGCCCTGGCCGCTCCCGCATACGTGCTCTAGGAAGGAGATCCCGCATGCCCCGCCTCATCCCCAAGCGATCGAAGTGGCGCGATGACCAGCTTGTCGTTGCCGTCGAGGAGGTCGCCAACATCATCCATTTGCCGATGCAAGCGACCCGGCCCGGCGTGTTGCCCGGGCAAGTCCTGCGCGGCAGTGATCCGCGCGTCAAGCGCCATCCGGACAGCTTCGCGCCGGCGCCGACGGACGTGAAGGGCGGACCGGCGCTGCGGCCGAACGAGCTCGCAGCCGTCGCCGCGGTGTCGTTCGCCGCCGACGGGATCTTGGTATCGGCGGGGCGCCGCTTCCACCCCTATGACCAGCTTGTTCTACAGCGTCCACACCTCTTCCGGCTGGTCGCCCCTGGGTGACGAAGCCGTCGCCGGCCAACGAGGCGCACGGACGACGGAGGCGCTGGAGGGCTGCGTCCCGTAATACGCATCGCACGGCGTTGGACATTGCGGGAGGCGGGTAGACTTCGGCCAGCCGGGCGGCGTCACCGGCCCGGGGACGGCCGCGTCCCCAAGCCGGACAGGCTTCTTTTCCCCCCGAAGCCCCTCCATGCGCCGCCCGGCCATTCTCTTGTGGCCCGGCCTGGCTGGCGGGATGCTCGGCGTCATGGCGAGCGACTTCGAGCCGGCTGCCCGGCAAGGGTTCGGGAGGGGGTAGGGTCGCGTCGAAGGCGCGCACCTTCGATGACCCCCTCGGGTCGCCTAGGATCCAGTCTTAGCTATCGGGGAGAGAAAGGGACTGTCGCCCCCTCCCGGACTCGCCCGAAACGGCCATCTACTAGGCGCGCGGGGTTCCCAGCCTAGTCTTACGCCTGCCGGGGCGTGCGCAGGGTAGTCCTAGGGTCACCTTGCGGCCCTGCGCCCCGGCTCCTAACCGAGCAGCCTTCTGCGACCTAGCCTGACCTACGCCGACACCTTCGTCGCCGAGCTCTGACGTTCCGCGCGCGGCGTGCTCAGCCAGCTCCGGCGATGCACCCCGCCTGAGAGCCGGCACCTCGAGCCCTCGCCGAGTCCGGATCCCTCGACGAGCCCAGCGAAACAGTGCCTCGCCTGCCTGCTTCAACCCGCGGCGATGGACGAGCGCGGCAAGCGCCTCGCCGGCCGCTTTCGGCTGCGAACCTGACAGCCCTGCCAGACAGGCAAGCACGGCCTGCGCCTCATCAAAGCCGACGTCCCGGACCTCGCCGCAGTAGCGAGCGTGCCAACGTAGCGCCGCCCGCCGGAACCGCCCGGGGTCCTCAACCAGGAGCAGGACGAGCTCGAGCGCGTCCGGCAGGCTCACGGCCGTGTGCCAATCGTGTGCCAATCGTGCGCCGTGAGGCCCCTTCGTGACACTCTATGAGCCGAGCCGAGTTTACGCCCAGGACGCGAAAAACACCGCCTGAACGGGGCTTTTCCGAGGAGGCGCATACGGGATTCGAACCCGTGCTACCGCCGAATGCTGATGGCAAGCCGGACTCCGGTAGCGCGGGTGAGATCGCTCCCGGTAGCGAGCTGAACCCCCATCTGCAGGGCGTGCTCGAGCGGCTCTCACCTTCACTGCGTACGATCCGGCCACGCTCGACTGCATGCTCGACGCAGGCGCGGGGGAGCCGTGCTGCACGTCCCCATGGTCATACACAGGCCTCGCTCAGGGCGCACACGTCTTGAGGGTTGAAAGCGACCGACCAGGCCACCAACACAGATCCGACCCCGGCGACACGTTCCTGGACGGTCGACACGATCAAGCCCAACACCATCATCACCGCCGGACCTACTGGCAAGCAGACCGCCCGCAAGGCGAAGTTCCGCTTCCGCTCCACAGAAACCGGCTCGGCCTTCCTTCCGAGTCCGCGCCACCGACAAGGCAGGAAACACCGATGCAACGCCCGCCAGAAGGACCTGGCGAATCCGAAGGCGTTTCGCAAGGTCGCAGGCTCCATGCCTGCGCGGGACCGACGACCCTCGAATTCACGCACGTGGTGGGTAGTGTCGTCGCTTGCGCACGCGCTCCAGCACGACGGACATGGAGAATCTGCCCTGCGTGCCTCGAGCTCGGGCCGAGCTCTCCAGTATTGATCCTGGTCTTGCGAGCCGGGTATGCTGTGGGGGACGTAGGGGAGTATCCCTCCGCGCTCCGTCGTCATCACCCGGCCCGCGTGCCCGGTGGAGCGGCCCCGCCCAGGGTGGGAGAGACCTACGAAGGAACTTGCATCGGCTCCTTCGGAGGTTTCCATGCATGCACGCACATCCACGGGCGGCGACGCCCCGGCGGCGGACCGGGAGGCGGTTTTCGAGCGCGTCCTTGTCGGCATCGATTCCACGGACGAGAGCCTCGTGGCCGCCGCTCAGGCGGGCGTCCTCCGCGCGCCCGCCGGCAGCATCGTCCTGCTGGCGGCCGTCGAGCGGCATCTGGCCGCGCACGCCGGGCTTCTCGCGGCGCGGGCGGAGGACGACCTGGCCGCGTCGGCGTCTACCGAGCTCGAGCGAGCGCGCGAGCTCGTCGACGCCGAGGACGCCGTCCTTGTGCCCGGCAGCCTTGTGCAGCTGCTCGGCTCGCAGTGCGAGCGCCGCCGCGCGACGCTGATTGCGGTCGGCGTCCGCCCGCATCGTCGCCTGGGCGCGCTCACGTTCGGCGGCCACGACGTGGAGGCGCTCCACGACCTGGACTGTTCGGTCCTCATCGCGCGCCCGGGGTGGGGGCCGGCCAACCCGCAGCGAATCGTCGTCGGAGTCGACGGGTCGCACGAGTCGCTGGCCGCGGAGCGCGTCGGCCGCGCGCTCGCGCGGCGGCTCGGCTGCGACGTCGTGCCCGTGATCGGGCTCGGCGAGGACGTGGACCTCCAGCTCCTCAGGCGTGAGCGTGACGACGCGCTACTCCACCCGGGGGCGCTCGTCGACGGTGTGGTCGCGGCCTCGGGCCCGCGGAGCCTTGTGGTCGTCGGCCGCGCCCGCGAGGTGCGCAGAGGCCGGCGCTGGGGCGGGGGCCTCCCCGAGCGGGTCGTCTACGCGGCGAAGTGCTCCGTCCTCGTCCTCGACGACGACGTGGAGGCGCCGAGCGGCGATGGCTAGGCCAGAGGCGCCCGCCGCCGGGCGGCAGCGCCCGACGGCCGCGCCTCCCGTCCGCGCGCAGGGCTGGCATGCCCTCCCGGCCGACGAGGCAGCGGCGAAGCTCGCGACGAGCCTCGACACGGGCCTGACCCGTGCCGAGGCCGAGCGGCGCCTGGCCCGGCACGGGCCGAACGAGCTCGAGGCCGCAGGTGCCGTGCCGCCCTGGCGCCTGCTGCTCGACCAGTTCCGCAACGTCCTCGTCCTCATCCTGCTCGTCGCCGTCGGCCTTTCGATCGTGCTCGGGCACGCGACCGAGGCGATCGTCATCGGCGCGATCGTCGTCATCGCGGCGGTCCTCGGCTTCGTACAGGAGTATCGGGCCGAGCGGGCGATCGAGGCGCTGGGCCGCATGGCGGCGCCGACGGCGACGGTCGTGAGGGAGGGAGAGGAGCTCGACGTCCCCGCCCGCGAGCTCGTCCCCGGCGACCTCGTTCTCCTGCGCGCCGGGGACAAGCCGTCGGCGGACGCCCGGCTCGTCGAGGCCGTCAACCTGCAGGTTGAGGAGGCCGCGCTCACCGGCGAGTCCCAACCGGTGGAGAAGCGGACGGACGCGCTCGAGGGCGGCAGGCTGCCCCTCGGCGACCGCACGAACATGGTCTATTCGGGGACAGCCGTCGCCTACGGGCGCGGCGCGGGCGTCGTGGTCGCGAGCGGGATGAAGACCGAGTTCGGCGCCATAGCGCGCATGCTCGAATCGATCGAGCGCGCGAAGACGCCGCTCCAGCAGAGCCTCGACCGGGTCGGCATGCTGCTCGCGCGCGCGGCGCTCGTCGTCGTGCTCCTCGTCGTCAGCCTTGGGCTCCTCCGCGGCCAGGGGTTCCTCGACATGCTCCTCTTCGGGACGGCCCTGGCCGTGGCCGTCGTGCCGGAGGCGCTCCCGGCGGTGATCACGATCTCCTTGACCATCGCCGCGCAGCGGATGGCCCGGCGGCACGCGCTCGTGCGCCGTCTGCCGGCGATCGAGACGCTCGGGAGCGTCTCGGTCATCTGCACGGACAAGACGGGGACGCTGACCAAGGACGAGATGACCGTCCGCAAGGTCTTCGTCGCCGGGGAGCCCGTGGAGGTCTCCGGCGCGGGCTACGAGCCCAAGGGGGGCTTCGCACGCGACAGGTCCCCGGTCGAGCCGTCCGAGCCGCTGCTCGAGGCGCTCCGCGCCGGAGCGCTCGCCTCGGACGCGCAGCTCCTGTGGAGCGAGACCGAGAGCCAGTGGCAGGTGCGCGGCGACCCGACGGAGGCCGCGCTCGTCGTTGCCGCGGCGAAGGCGGGCCTCGAGGTCGGCGAGCTGCGATCCGCCTTCCGGCGCGTGAACGAGATTCCGTTCACGTCCGAGAGCAAGCGGATGACGACGCTCCACGAGACGCGCGACGGCCTGGTGGCCTACGCGAAAGGTGCCCCGGAGGTCGTGCTCGCCTCCTGCACGCGCCGCCTCACCGCGGCGGGGGAGAGGGAGCTCGACGGCGAAGCCCGCGCCGAGATCGCCGCTGTCGCCCGGTCGCTCGCCGGCGAGGCGCTCCGCGTGCTCGCCGTCGCGCGGCGCAGCGACGCGACCATCGGGAACGCCGAGGAGGGCCTCACCTTCCTCGCGCTCGTAGGGATGATCGACCCGCCGCGCCCCGAGGCGCGTGACGCGGTGGCGACGTGCAGGAAGGCGGGCGTCGTGCCGGTGATGATCACGGGCGACCACCCGCTGACCGCAGAGGCGATCGCCCGGGAGCTCGGCATCCTCACCGACGGCCGGGCCGTCACCGGCGCCGACGTGGAAGCGCTCGACGACGCCGAGCTGGAGCGGCAGGTGGAGGAGATCCAGGTCTACGCGCGCGTCTCACCGGAGCACAAGCTGCGCGTGGTCACGGCGCTCCAGGCGCGCGGGCAATCGGTTGCCATGACCGGCGACGGCGTCAACGACGCGCCCGCGCTGAAGAAGGCCGACATCGGCGTGGCGATGGGCGTCACCGGCACGGACGTCGCCAAGGAGGCGGCGTCGATGACGCTCACCGACGACAACTTCGCCTCCATCGTCGCGGCCGTCGAGGAGGGGCGCGGAGTCTTCGCCAACGTCCGCAAGTACCTCATGTACCTCCTCTCCGCGAACCTCGGCGAGATCGGGCTCCTCCTCGGCGCCTCGCTCCTCGGGAAGCCCCTGCCGCTGAGCGCCGTGCAGATCCTCTACGTCAACCTCGCCACCGACGGTCTGCCCGCGCTCGCCCTCTCGGTCGACCCGCGGGAGCGCGACCTCATGAGGCGGTCCCCGCGCAGCCGCGGGGAGGGAATCTTCACGCGCCCCGTCGTCACGCTCATCGCCGTCGGCGGCGCTTGGTCGGCGCTCACCACGCTCGGCCTCTTCATCTGGGCGGAAGCGTCCGACCGGGCGCTCGAGGAGGCGATGACGATGACCTTCGCCACCCTCGTCCTCATCGAGTTCTTCAAGGCGTACAGCTTCCGCTCGGACCGCAACTCCATCCTTCAGCGGCCGTTAGCCAACCGCTGGCTCAACCTGGCCGTCCTCTGGGAGCTCCTCCTCCTCGTCCTGGTCATCAACGTCCCCTTCCTCCAGGACGCATTCGGCACCGAGCCCCTCTCTTGGCAGTTGTGGCTCCTCGTCGCCGGGCTCGCGTTCGGCATCGTGCCGGTCCTCGAGGTCGCCAAGCTCCTCCTGGGCACCCGTCAGCGCCGGGCTTGACGGCGGGCGACGACAACGCCCGCCCGCCGGCCCGGCGCGCGGCCGCCGGTGCGCGGGTTGGATGCAATCGACCTCGAGCCCGGCAGGTGGCCGAGATCGGTTGCCGGCCGGTGGGTCGTCGTGATCGTCAGCAGCATGCCCTCACGCTCCGAATCCGATCGGAACCGAGGCCTCGACCTCCCGGCCCGATGCCCGCGCGAACAGGTGGGCGAGCGTGCCGCCCGCGCAGGTCCGAGCGCTCGCCGAAGGTGATCTGGGAGACGGTGCGCCGTGTCGCCGCTCGCGCCAAGGTCCGCTCGCACGCTCACGCGTTGCGTGCCGCCTTCGCCGTTCGCTTCGACGAGGCTCATCCGGATCAGCTCCTCGCGCTCAAGGACCTCCTCGGTCACGCCCGGCTCGAGACGACGCTCGTCTACCTCCGAAGGCGCAAGAAGCAGCTCGCGATGGAGCGTGTGCGCGACCTTTCCTGGGGGAGCGTCGGCGGCTTCGTGTTACAGCCGAATGCAGTAGAGGCGCATACGGGATTCGAACCCGTGCTACCGCCGTGAGAGGGCGGCGTCCTAGGCCACTAGACGAATGCGCCGTGCGCGGCAC
>JBOHAK010000382.1:0-2609 GCA_050697795.1 Gaiellaceae bacterium | reverse complement strand
GCGCACGACGCCTGCAGCGCCGCGTCGCCCGCGGGGAAGGAGGCGTTGTACTTCGCCGCCAGCGCCTGGCGGAAGTCGAAGTTCGTCGCGCTGCTGAACTCGCCGTCGGCGTGCACCTGCGGGCCGGTGATGTCATAGCCCATGTTCGAGAAGTTGAGCGGGTTGGCGAGCGGCCCGCCGCTCTTGACCAGCGACACGCCCGGCGCCGGGAACGCACCAGTGCGCGGGAAGTTCATCCCGTAGTTGCGGATCGCGCGGTCCTTGTTGCCGGTCGCGTAGGCGCCGACCGCGAACGGGTTCTCGCCCGAGACCGGCACGAAGCCGTACTCGTTCAGGTACTCCGTCCCCATGAGGTCGCCCGAGCTCTCGCCCATTGCGCCGGCGTGGTGGCCGCCGCGCATGCCGCCCTTGCCGATCATACGGTTCTCGACGAGGTGGCCGAACTCGTGCCCGATCACGGCCATGTCGTAGTCGCCGTCCACGCAGGGCGCGTAGAACGTCCCCGCAATCGGCTGCCAGAGGTACATGTTCGTGATCGGCGCGACGCCGTCCGGCAGCGGGACCATATTCGCGTTGTCCCGCCCGAGGTAGCTCGGGAAGCCGCCCGTCGCGGCGCCCGCCTGGGCATCGCCCGTGACCGGGTCGTTCTCAGCCGTCCCGCCGGTGCCGAAGTTCGACTCCTGGGCGTTCCAGTGCCGCTCGGTGAAGCCGAGCTCGTACGTCCAGTCGTGCATGCGGTTGTGCATGGCGAACAGGTTCGTGACCGCGGCGGAGACATCGTGGCTCTGCCCCGGCACGAAGGCCGAGTTGCACTTCGACGTGGACCACTCGTTCGTCCACGGATAGACGTACTCTCGCGTGAGGCTGACGGGCCGGAACCCGCCGGGGCCCGGGGTCAGCGGCGTCGTCCACGCTTCGGCCGAGCGGGCGTTGTTGCCGACGGTCGTGAAGGTCGGCGTGCCCGTGCGCGCGCTGTGGTCCCAGGGAGCGCGCGAGGCCGCGCTCTGCACCTCGCGGTCGCACTCCGGCAGGGGCGCGGGCGGGGAGCCGACGGTCGACTCCCAGCACCAGAGCTCGCGGGTGTCCGTGCTCGGGTAGCCCCAGGGCGACGTCTCGCCGCCGATCAGCGGGTACCCGGGAAACGCCTTCCACTTGGGCGGGTACGGCAGGGCCGCCTCGACCGGGTTGAAGACGATCTGCCCGTCGTACGTGGTCGGAGGAAGCCACGGCGCGCCGTCGCCGAAGTCGCACACGCGGACGTGGTAGGTGCCGCGGCCCTGGTCGGACGGGTCGTAGAGGAGCGCCTCCGGGCTCGTGCCCGTGTCCTGACTCGCGACGACCACCCCGTCGCGGAGCAGGTGGATGACGCTGTCGTTGGCCGGCAGAGTCGCCTCGACCGCAACGGCGACGGAGCCGACGCTCTCCCCGTCCGCGACCGTCCACGGGCCCTTGTCGGTGTCGCAGGCGCCGTCGGTCGGCGGCACCGTGCCGCTGAACGTCTCGGCGGCCTGGTGGGACTGGTGGACGGCGTTCTTGCGCAGGAGAACGTCGCCGCGGGCCGCGTCGACGAAGACCTGGTACGCAGTCGCCTGCCCGGCGCGGTTGTCGACGACGAGCGTCTCCCACGCGGGACGCACGCCGTCCTCGGGCGTAGGAACGGCGACGAGGCGCGCACGCTGGGCTTCCGAGAAGCCCCTGACTGCGAAGAGCGACCAGCCCGCATGCGGCTTCGCCTTGCCGACGTCGAAGAGCGTGACACCGCGGCCCACGCTGGCGGCCGCCTTCGTCCACGCGTCCGTTGCGGAGAGCGACGGCTGGGCCGCAAGTGCGGCGTCCCCTGTGAGCGTCGACGAGGCGTAGGCGACCTTCCAGCCGGCCGCCGACGAGCCGACAAGCCCGACTGTAACGAGCCCTCCCTCAGCGGCGGCGAGCCCGCCGAACTCCTGGCGGAGGTGGACGACGTATCCCTCGCTTCCGATGCGCGACGGCTCGCCGTAGAGGACGAGGCCGTCCGACGAGGCGAGGCTGAAGAGCGCGCTCGCCGACTCGATCCAGCTGCGCGCCGCCGCCTCCGCGCTCGCGCCGCCGAGGTCCTCGGCGAGGTAGCCGCCGTGCTCGACGAGCGAGTGCGGCGTGCCGAAGTCGTTCCAGACGACGGAGGCGCCTAGAGCCTCCACCGCCGCTGTCTGACCGGCGTTCGGCTCGACGCTCCCACGCCGGTTGTCCACGTCGGAGAGGACCTCGCCTCCACCGAACGCGGGCACCGGCAGCGAGAGGGCGACCGCCACGCCGAGGATCGCGGCTGCGAGCAGGCGAATAGGCGCCCGCCGGCCGGAATCCGTGCTTCCGGACATGGTTCCCCCTTGTGGACCGGGTGTACCGCAGACGGGTGCCTCATCTGGGCGAGAAGGCAGCCGCCGGAGGCGGAATACCCCCGAGGAGATCGGTTCTAAACCCGGTCGCCCGGGATCGTCACCAGGCGGCGATCACGCGGCAGGGGCCGCCGGAGCCTTCCTCCCACGGGATCAGGCCGACGTAGGCGGTCGCACCGCGCGGCGGGATCCGGTCGAGGCCGGCCAGGTTCTCGAGCCCGTAGCGGTCCGTGGCCA
>JBOHAK010000381.1:0-8960 GCA_050697795.1 Gaiellaceae bacterium | reverse complement strand
ACCGAGAACAGGGCCGCGCTCCTCGTCGGCGGGCTCTTCCTGCTCGCGTGGTTCACGCTCGGGGCCGTCCGCGCCCTCAGGCTCGCCTCCGCGCTCGCCTGGGGGATGGAGCGACGGCCGCGCCTGCGGAAGCCGCTGCACGCGGTGGTCGCCTTCAACGGCCTCTTCCTCGCCGGGGCTTTCAGCTTCGCCGCGCTCGCATGGCTTCGCGAAGTCCTCGGCCTCGGCGCGCTCATCGCGACCGTCGGCCTCCTCGCCGTGCACACCGCGATCGCGCTCGAGGTCCTGTGGCTCCTGCCGCGGCGGACGGAGCGCTGGCAGGACCTCCTTCCGGGCGCGCTCGTCGTCGCCGTCGGCACGGAGCTCCTCCACGTCGCGGTCGCGTTCTACTTCGCGCCGAAGCTCGAGCGCTCGTCCGAGCTGTACGGCGCCCTCGGGACGGCCACGGTGCTCCTCGTCTGGCTGTACCTCTTCGGGAGGCTCTTCACGAGCGCCACGTTCCTGAACGCGACGCTGTGGGAGCGTCGCCAGGAGCGACCGGAGGGCGAGCCGTCGATGCTCGCGTAGATCCGACGGCGCTTGTATCGTCTCTCGCACGTGTTCGTGCGTTTCCTGATCAGCTGGGCCGTGCTGGCGGTCGCGTTCGCGATCACCAGCTGGCTCCTGGACGGCATGGAGGTCTCCGGCGGGGTCTGGGGCTACATCTGGGTGTCGGCCCTCTTCGGCATCATCAATGCGATCCTCGGGACGTTCCTACGCCTCATCACGCTGCCCCTGATCCTGTTGACCTTCGGGCTGCTCGCCGTGCTCATCAACGCGCTCATGCTTCAGCTCACGGACGCCCTCTCCAGCCACCTCACGATCGACGAGTTCTGGTGGACGGCGATCTGGGCGGCGATCATCCTCTCGCTTGTCTCGTTCGTCCTCGCGGTGGCCGTGAACAGCCTCGTCTGGCGCGAGCGCCCGGCCGTGAGCTAGAGAAAGACCCGGCGCCCACGTCCTCTCGAGCGGCCGACGCCGGTCGAACCCGGTCGCCGTGATCTAGGCCGCGGCGGCGGCGAGGACTGCGGCAGGGACGGCATCGATGCCCTGCGTGCCCACGAGGAGGGCCGCGAACAGCATGGAGGTGAGGAGTAGGCGCGACTGCGCCGCCATCCCCGCGGCCGCGCCCGCCGCGACCGCGAACGTCGGCGAGACGTCGAGCCAGACGACCGGGAGCGTCGCCAGGCCGATCCCGAGAAAGATCGCGGGGAAGATCGGGCCGCCGCGGAGGCCGCAGGCCAGGCTGACGGCGTACGCGAGCGCCTTGGCGGCCAGCAGGACGAGGACGACCGTCGTCGAGCTCTCCGTGACGAGCGCCGGGATCGAGGCCTGTCCGGAGAAGAGGACGTCCTGCGAATCACCCCCGAGGCCGTCCGCGAGCAGCGCGACGAGCCCCACCGCGAGTCCGCCGCCGAGGAGGAACGCGGCCGTGCCGAGCCGACTCGCCCCGTCCGCTGCGAAGCGCGCCGCGAGTCGCTTGACGGCCGTGATCGCGAGCGCGGCCGCAACGCCGACCGCGAGCGCGAGGAGGAGGTCTAGGACATGCGTCCCTTCGTACAGAGCGAGGTCGGGGACGGCGAGGCCCGGCGCGTCGAGACCGCCCCCAGTCGCCGAACCCCACGAAGACGACGTAGCCGACCGCCGCGGCGACGAAGCCGGGCAGCAGAGCCGGGATCACCGCCGCTCCGAGGCCGACGCCGGCTTCGACCATCAGCACGCCGCCCACGATCGGCCCGCCGAACAGGGCCGAGATCGCGGCGAAGGCGCCGGCTGTGGCGAGGACGCGACTCTCCTTCTCCGCAAGGCGGGCGGACGCGGTGATCGCGAGCGCCACCAGAGTCCCGAGCGCGATCACGGGCGCCTCGGGCCCGAGCACCGCGCCGAAGCCCAGCGTCCCGATGGCAGCTAGCACGATGCCGGGACCATGGGCGAGCGGCGTCGGCTTCGGGCTGAGTCCCTCGAGCGGCGGGTGGCCCCCGTCGCCGGGGAGGAGCGTTCGCGCCGCGAGGACGATCGCCGCACCGGCGACCGGGAGCCCGACGACGAGGTACCACTGCGGCGCGGAGTCGCCGAGGGCGTCCGGCAGATCGGTCCACAGCCAGTGCTGGACGTGATGGACGACGGCGAGGAACAGGGCGGCGGCGAGGGCCGCGGGGATGCCGACCGCGGCGCCGAGCAGAACGAGGCGCAGGTACCTTCGCGGGTCGTCGGAGCGGCTCTCCACCGGTTGCATTCGTAGACCGCGCTCAGCCCGAGAGATCGATCTCCGCCGGCAGCTCCGTCGGCTCGCGTTCGGCGAGCTCGTCCCCGGCGCGTGCGTCAAAGTAGAGGTAGGCGGTCACGAGCGCGAAGAACGGCATCGTCACGGCGTAGATGACGCCGGCGATCACGTTGAGCAGCCAGAGTGGCGCGCTCGTCGCGAGGATCAGCAGCCCTCCGATCAGCGGGGCGCTCGCGAGCGCGAGCCCTCCGCCGACGAGCACGAGCGACCCGATCTTCAGCCACGCGGGCCGGACGAGGCGTCGGCTCCGCCGTAGGGCGCCGGTCGCGGAGAGCTCCTCCACCTCGACGGCTCCGACGATGAGCGCCCAGCTCACGGTCAGCCAGATCGCGATCGGGAGGAGGAACACGGAGCTCGCGAGCAGGGACACGACGACGACGGCGACCGCCAGCGCGCCGAGGAGCGGCACGACGCTGTCGAGGGCCAGCCGGTAGGCGCGCACGGGACCGATCGTCCGCCCTTCGTCGATCTCGAGGAGCGCCCGCACGGTGGCCGCCTGCACGAGGCCGAGGCCGAGCAGCGTCAGGGTCGTCCCGATCCCGACCACGAAGAGCACGAGGAGCCCGCTGCTCTCTCCCTCCGTCTCGATTCCGGCGACCCTCGAGGCCTGCAGGACGGCCGCCTGCAGGAGCGTCACGAGCAGCGCGACCGGTATCGCCAGGATGCCGATCCCGACGAACAGCGGCATCCGCCGGGCGTACATGCGGGCGGAGGCGGCCAGGATCTGCCCCCACGCCCGGCGGCGCGCGAGGCGCAGGGGCGTCGT
Organism: Gaiellaceae bacterium; assembly: GCA_050697795.1. GTDB lineage: Bacteria > Actinomycetota > Thermoleophilia > Gaiellales > Gaiellaceae > JAIBJN01. The sequence continues at coordinate 5,871 of JBOHAK010000381.1, read as the reverse complement.
GGGCCGCCACGTCGCGCGGGTGAGGCCGAGCAGCACGAGCGCCACCAGCAGTGCGAGCACGAGGACGACGAGCCACGGCTCGTCGAGGAGCCGTTGCAGCGCTCTCGAGCCGCCGGCGACGGCGTCGCAGAAGAAGCCCGTCGCTCCCGTCCCGAGCGCGCCGCCGCCCGGAACCGCGTAGCTCCGCTCGCGCCAGCCCTCGGACCACTGGATCGGCTCGGTCCACTGCGTCTTGAGGTTCGGGCCGGTCGGGCCGTTGAAGAACGCCCGCTGGAGCTCTCCCCAGCGCCCCTCGAACTCGATCCACGGAAACGCGGCCGCCGCCTCGTCGGGATCGCTCGGGATCGTGAGCACCTCGGGCCTGAGCTCGACGCCGGCGCCCGTCGTGTCGTCGCAGCCGACGCCCTGCTCGGCCGACCTGCCCAGGAAGAGGGCCTCCTCGTAGAAGTTCGCATGCGAGCCGGCCGCCGGATACACGACCGGGTGCGTGCCCTCGACGAGCTCCAGCTTGTCCTCGCCCCAGTCGGCCCGCTCGGCGCCCTCGTGCTGGCTGTAGCCGACGGACGTCGGCCCGCGCTCGAGCGCCTCGCGCGCGTCGGCGGCTTCGAAGACGAGCTGGATCATCTCCCAGTCGCCCTCGTGCAGGTTGTTCCAGTCGTTGTAGGCGTAGAAGAGCCAGTACTGCAGGGCGAGCCGGCCCGGGTGCGCGGGATCGGTTGCAACGTGTGCGAAGACGGCCGGGTGCCGGTCCTCGGTGAGGCGTCGCGCCCACCGTTCGTAGTCGCAGCCCGGGTCGAGCGCGTTCCCGGGGAAGTCGAGGTGGTACTCGTAGAGCCCGCCGCGGACGTCCTCCGCGGCCGGGGCGATCTCGACGAGGTCGCCGCCGCCCCACGGCCCGCGGAGGGCGACGGTCGGCTCGTCGAAGAGGACGTCGACGTCCATCGGCTCGTAGGGCTCGCCCGGACCGCACTCCTCCTCCTGCTCGACGAGCCGCACGACGGGGGCGAAGCGCTCGGCGAGCGCGGTCTCGTCCTGGAGGTCGGCGGCGGCTGCCGGCGGTAACGAGCTCGACGCGACGGCGGCCAGCGCAACGGCGAGGGCGAGGCGGGGGAGCGACGTCACGGGCCGGATTCTTCCAGCGGGCTCAGAAGGCCACGCTCTCGACTGTCGCCGTCGAGAGCTTCCTCCTGGACTGCTGCTCTTGTGCGTGCGACCGACGTGTTACGCTCGCCGCCGTGACCACCGGGGGGTTCGGAGGCTCGCTCTTCCTCATCGCTCTCGGCGCGATTCTGCGCTACGCGGTCACCTGGGAGCCGGCGGGGGTCGACATCGGCGTCGTCGGGCTGATCCTCATGATCGTCGGGCTGGTCATGTTCTTCCTGACGCTGTTCGCGGTTTTCGCGGGCGGACGGAGGCAACCTCCGCCCCCGCCGTACTAACCACTAGCCGGGAGCTCCCCGCCGGTGTCAGGCGGCCTGTCTCGCCGGGGCGTCCGACGCCTCGGTCGTTGCGAGCGGGCGCGGAGTCGCGCTCTCTTGCCGCACCGCGACGAAGACCGAGCCGACGATCAACGCCGCGCCGAGGGCGGTGGCGACGGTCAGCTGCTCGTCCAGGAGCGCGGCGCCGAGGACGATCGCGACGAGCGGGTTCACGTACTGGTGCGTCACCACCTTCGAGATCGGCGCGTTCCGCAGCAGCCAAGCGTAGGCGGTGAAGCCGATCAGGGTGCCGAAGACTGCGAGGTAGAGCCACGCCGCGACCGACTCGAAGCTGAACGCGGCCGGGTCGACGTCGCGGAGCTCGCCGCGGGCAGCGCCGAGGACGAGCAGGAAGGCGCCGGCGCTCAGCATCTGCCACGTCGCCGCGACGAAGCCGTCAGAGGGCTGTGGAAGCCGGTTCCCGAAGAACGAGCCGAGCGACCAGGAGACCGTCGCGCCCAGCATCAGGGCGAGCCCGACGGCGCTCGACGAGCCCTCGCCGCCCGGCACGACTACGAGGGCGACGCCGGCCAGGCCGACGAGGACGCTGAGGCGCGTCGCGAGCGAGACGCGCTCCCGCGCGAGCGTCCGCAGGACGATCACTTGGAGCGGCACCGAGCCGACGATCATCGCGGCGGTGCTCGAGTCGATGCGCGTCTCGGCCAGCGTGACGACGCCGACGCCGAGGGTGAGGAGCGCGAGGCCGAGGAGCGCCGACGAGAGCAGCTCGCGGCGCCTCACGCGGAGGCTGCGGCCGGTCGCGACGAGGATCAGCGCGAGGAGCGCGCCCGCGAGCAGGAAGCGGGAGCCCGCCGAGAGGAACGCCGGCAGCGTCCGCACGGAGATCTTGATCGCCACGTAGGTCGAGCCCCAGACGACGTAGACGGTCCAGAGCGCCGTGCGCAGCTTCCAACGAGCGGGGACGGCCATACCAGACTCAACGCCGGCGGCGACCTGGGATTCCTCAGTCGCCGCCTCGGCGCCGATGCCTCGGGCGCATCCTCGAAGCCGAGGGCGCTATTCGTGCCGGGGGGCAGTCGCGTCGCGCCCGTGGCTCCAGACCATCGCCGTGCCTCAGCACCGGACGCGGGCGAGTACAGCCGCGTGCGGACGTCGGAGGTGGAGACGCTCCTGATCGGCGGTGCGCTCGACGTCGCGACGCCGCCGCAGATCGCGAGGAGAGAGCTCCTTCCCTCGTTGCCGAACGGCCGCCAGGTCGTGCTGCCCGCGTTCGGGCACTCGCTCGACTTCTAGACGTACCAGCCGGAAGCCGGCAGCCGGCTGATCACCACCTACTTTGCCACCGGCGAAGTCGACGACTCGCTCTACGAGCCGCAGGCAGTCGACTTCACACCCGAGGTCACGCAGACCGCGCTCGGCAAGGGCATCGCGGGCACGATGGTCGGCCTCGCGCTCCTCACCGTCCTCTCGCTGCTCTGGATGCCTCTCCGCGTACGGCGTGGTCCCTTCGGACGCAAGGCCGGCGCGATGCTCCGGTCGGTCTACCCGGTCGTGCTCGGGTTGGGCGGCTGGTTCGTCGGTGTCCTGATCGTGATCACGACCATGCCCGGCACCGCTCTGGACGACGAACGGCTCGCGACACTCTCGGTGGGTGTGCCGGTCGGCCTCTGCATCTACTGGGCCTGGGTGGACCGCGACCGGGCGGCCCGGACCAGGACGACGGGGTTCGCTGCGGCACTCGCAGGTGCGCTCGTCGGCGCCTGGCTGGGCTTCCACGCCGCGGCCGACCTGTTGGCCCTCATCACCGCGATCGTCGGGGCATCCGCGGGCGCGAACCTCGCCCTGATCGTCCTCGACATCGCCTGGAGTCGGCAGGTTCGCGACCGCTCGGCCGAGGCCAACGCGCGAGAGACGCTGGAGGCCCGCCCCTTGATGGGCTGAAGCTGAGATGATGACGTCGTGCTTCGCGGGTCGATCCTCGCCGCTCTCGTCGTCGGCGCCCTTCTGTTCGCCGCCGGGTGCGGCGGGGAAGAGTCGGCGGTCTGCGGGGACCTCGAGGACGTCCAGAGCTCGATCGAGGACGTGCGGGGCATCGAGCTCAACGAGGGCGCCGTGGACGAGCTCCAGCAGGCGGCGGCGGACATCCGCGCAGGGGTGCAGGCGGCGCAGGCCGACGCGGACGCAGAGCTCGGCGACGAGCTCGAAGCGTTCCAGACGGACGTGCAGGCGCTCGTCGATGAGGCCGAGGCGCTCGGAGCCACAGAGCTCAGCGCGGAGTCCTTGCAGGCGCTGTCGGGGGCGATCTCCGACGCGACCGCCTCCTTCCAGGCCGTGCAGGACGCCGCCCCCGACTGCGACTTGTAGCCGAGATCGCCACGTCGGCGCCCGGCGCGCAAGGCAGCGTAGACGCCGTCCTCGGCGTCTGAGCTCACCTAGCTGACGGCACCGCCGGACGGGATGTGTCCATCCGGACCCGCTGCGAGAGTCGGGCGTCGCCGATGAACATCGTCTGGGGCTTCCTAATCACCGTGGGGGCGACTGCGCTGACGGTTACGGCGATGCTCCTCGTCCGGCGGCGGGCACCGGAGGGAAGCTACTTCCAGGACGGCGATCGCGCCTCGGGTGTCTTCGGCGTGCTGGCCACGGGGTTCTCGGTGCTCCTCGGGTTCATCATCTTCCTTGCGTTCACGAGTTACGACCAGTCGCGCACGGGCGCCGAGAGGGAGGCCCTGGTCCTGGCGCAACAGGTCGAGACCGCGCAGTTCTTCCCGGAGGGGGTCCGAGACGAGCTGACAGGGGAGCTGATCTGCTACGGGCGCTCCGTCGTGCACGACGAATGGGATCGGATGGAGGCGGGGACGCAGGGCGACGCCATCAATCCCTGGGGCGTCACGCTCTTCCACACCCTGCAGGGCGTCGATCCCCAGACGCCGGCGGAGCAGTCCGCTTACGACAAGTGGCTCGAGCAGACGTCCGCTCGCGAGGAGGCGCGCCTCGATCGCATCCACGGGGCCGCCGGGGTGATGCCTTGGCCGCTCTGGCTCGTGCTCTTCTTCATCACCGCCGTCATCTTCGTCTACATGCTCTTCTTCGCGGACAGGGGCGAAGGCGCGGTGACGCAGGGAATGCTCATGGGGGCAGTCACGGCGGTGATCGTGATCATGCTGCTGCTCCTCAGCTTCCTCGACAGCCCGTTTCACTCGGGCGCGGGGGGGCTTCGCCCGGTCGCGATGGAGCGCAGCCTGCGAATCGTGGACGAGGCGCTGGGCGAGACGGGCACGAGGGTGGCCATCCCGTGCGACGCGGAAGGCGCTGGTTCTTGAGCGCCATTCCGACTCAGCGGACGGATCGCCTCGAGATCGCTGCCACCGTGCTGCTCGCACTTGCCGCCGTCGGGACCGCCTGGAGCTCGTACCAGGCGAGCCGCTGGAACGGCGAGCAGGCCAAGGCGTTCAGCCGGGCGAACGCGGCGCGGATCGAGTCGACGCGCGCCTCGGGTCTCGCGGATGCCCAGACGCAGATCGACGTCGCAACATTCACGCAGTGGGTGAACGCATACGCGCTCGAGCGGAGGGAGCTCGCGGACTTCTACTTCCGGCGCTTCCGCGAAGAGTTCAGGCCGGCGGTGAACGCCTGGATCGCGACACGGCCCCTCCGGAATGCCGATGCTCCGCTGACGCCCTTCGCGATGTCCCAGTACCGGCTCGCCGCCAGAGCCGAAGCGGAGCGGCTCGAGACGGAGGCAGAAGCGTTAGCTGCCGGAGCCCGGACGAACGTTCAGCGTGCGACGAACTACGTGCTCGGCGTCGTGCTCTTCGCCGTCGCCCTCTTCTTTGCCGGGATGAGCACGAAGCTGCGGGCGAGGCGTCTGCAGATCGTCCTGCTCACCCTCGGGGCGACGGTCTTCCTCGGAACCGTCGTCTGGCTCGCGACGCTGCCCCTCAGCGTCTCCGTCTGACTACGCTCTGCCGCACGAACGAGCGGCTCTCAGGATGCCCGCGCGCGGCCCACGGCGTAGCGTGTGCGCCATGTAGGTCATCATGAATCGCGCATGAACAAGCCGCGCATCTTCCTCGGGTCGTCGGGCAAGCAGGCCAAACTGCTCCAGGCAATCACGCGCGGGCTCGAGGACGTCGCCGACGTCGAGCCCTGGACGACCACGTTCAACCCGGGGCGGTCCACGCTCGACCGGCTCGTCGAGCTCTCCCAGGAAGTCGATTTCGCCGCGTTCGTGTTCGCCCAGGACGACTGGACTACGACGGATGCGTCCCAGTCCGGCCAGGCGTCGCCGCGCGACAACGTGGTGTTCGAGGCTGGGCTGTTCGGCGGGGCGCTCGGAATGCGGCGCACGTTCATCCTTCCCGCGGACGGTTCGAAGCTCCCGAGCGACCTGCTCGGGCTGACCTCCGTCCGCTACGACCCGGCGACCAGC
>JBOHAK010000380.1:0-1712 GCA_050697795.1 Gaiellaceae bacterium | reverse complement strand
CGCCGTTCTCGCGCAGCGCCCGCAGGAGCGCGGCCGTTCCCGGCGCGCCGGCTGCCGTGACCAGGATCGTGAGGGGGGCCACGCGCCTAGTATCACCGGCGGAGCAGGCGCCGCAGCCTGCTCCGCTCGGCCGCGCTCAGGAACCCGCCGAGCAGGAGGGCGGCGGGGTAGGCGGCCGTGATGGCGACCCGGACGGGGAGCGAGGCGGAGAACGGCATCCAGGAGTCCACCGCCAGCGACGCGAGGGCGAGCGCGACCGTCGCGACGATCGCCAGCGGGAGCCGGCGCCGGTCCCACGGCACGGGGTAGATCCGCTGCGAGACGATCCCGACGAGGAGGGCCATGAGCCAGAGAGCGGCGACCGTCGCCCACGCCGCCCCGATGAACGAGAAGGGCGGGATGAGCAGGAAGTAGAGGCCCACGGCGGCCCCACCCGCGACGAGTGCGATCACCGGGATGATCCGGACGCGCTTCGTCACGTTCAGTCCGACGCCTGTGACCGCGTAGGCGCCCGTCGCCATCGCCGCCAGGCAGAGCGGCGCGACGGCCACGGTGGCGTCCCAGAACCGCTCCGGCATGATCAGGTGGAAGAGCGGGAGGATCCAGGCGGAGACGAGGACGACCAGGAAACCGATTCCGGCGGCGAACCAGTTCGCCCCGCGGGCGACCATCTCCGGGTGCCGGTCTGAGTCGAGCCATGAGTAGTGCCACTGCGGCCAGCCCATGCGGAAGGCGAACACGCCGACGAGCACGATCTGGCTGTAGCGGAAGGCGACGCCGTAGAGGCCGTTGTCCGCTAGGCCGTGGTAGTGCCTGACGAAGAAGCGATCGGCGAGGTTGAGCGTGTAGAAGGCGAACGCGCCCACGATCAGCGGCCACCCGAAGGAGATCATCTCGCGGCCCACGCGCCAGTCGACGTTGCGGACGAGGTCGCGGGCGTACTCGCGCACGCTGACGACGAAGACCACGCAGGCGGAGACGAGCGACGCGACGAGTATCCCTTTCACCCCGAACTGCCACACGGCGACGAGGAGGACGGCGAGGGTCACCTGCGTGAGCCCTCGTGTAAGGGCGTAGAAGGCGAACGTCCACGGCTTCCGGCGCAGCCGGCAGAGCGCCATCGGGATGTCGATGATGTTCGTGAGGTAGAGGTCGACGAGCGCGATCACGATCAGGCTCGCGTACACGGCCTCGCCGGTCACCGCCCCGGCCAGCCGGTGGGAGAAGAGGATGAGCGCACCGATCAGGACGGCCGGGTAGACCGACTCGATCAGGAAGAAGAGCGTGATCGCCTGCTTCCGCCAGTGCGGGTCGTCCCGGTCGAAGTAGAAGCGCGCGAGGACGCCGCTCAGAGCGATGAAGACGTCGACGAGGGCGGTGAAGGCGAGCACGAGCTCGAGGACGCCGAACTCCGCCGGAGTCAAGAAGCGCGCGTAGAGCGGGACGAGCAGGAAGGCGAGCGACTTGAGAAAGACGCGGACGCCGCCGTAGATCGCCGCGTCCTGGGCCAGCGCGCCCAGCCCGAGCCGGCGCGGAACGCCCTCGTCCTCGTCCGGCAGGCGCTCCTCGGCGCGGACCTCGCTCACGCGAGGATCATGCCCCGAGGTCGGGACGCCGCGAGTGGGTTATTCGTAGCCGAGGTCGCGAAGGCGCTCGAGGATCACCGCCTCCTCCTCGGCCGAGTAGACCGGATCGTCGCCGCGGGCTCGTCC
>JBOHAK010000379.1:0-1552 GCA_050697795.1 Gaiellaceae bacterium | reverse complement strand
CTCATGGGCCCGCCCCGGGCCCGTGAGCGTGTGGAGGGTGTGTCAGGGAACCGGGAGGTTCTCTCACTGCATCAAAGAAGGGGGCACGTGGGGGAAACATGGTTTCCCCCACGGGAGCGAGCCGAAGGCGAGCGACGTCACTTCCTGAGACCGCGCAGGTACTCCTCGACCGGCAGCCGGCGGCCGCCCTCCCGCTGCACCTCGAGCAGCTCGAGGCCGCCCTCGACGAGCGCCGCCTCGGGCCTGGCCGGACGCGCCTTCCAGACGATCAGGCGCCGGCCCGCGACGAGCCCGCGGGCGCCGATGTGCGGGGAGAGCGCGCGGATCTTGTTCAGGTTCTCCTCGGGCGGCAGCGACCAGTCCAGCTCACGGTCGGACGCCATGACCTTGTCGGCGTAGGTCACGCCGACCTCCGGTTGCGGGACGAACGTCGGCTCGGCGAAGACCTCGTCGAGGAGCTCGAGCGCGACGCGTGTGGCGCGCTCGAACACGACGGCCGAATCGTCCTCCGGCCCGATCGGGAAGCGGCGCTGGGCGGCGATCGGGCCCGCATCGAGCTCCGCCGTCGTCCGGTGCACCGTGACCCCGGTCTCGCGGTCGCCCGCCATGATGGCCCGCTCGACGGGCGCCGCGCCGCGCCAGCGTGGGAGCAGCGACGGGTGGACGTTCAGCCACAGGCGGTCGGCGAGGAGCCTCTCCGGGACGAGCACGCCGTAGTCGGCCACGAGCACGACCCGCGCGTCGCCGGGGAACTCGGTGAGGCGCTCGGGCTGCTCCACGGGGATCTCCCGCAGGAGCGCCACCTCCTTCGCCGGCGGAGCCAGCTTCTTGCGGCCGCGGCCCTGCGGCTTGTCGGGCTTGGTGAGCAGGAAGTCGACCTCGCGGCGGGCCGCGAGGCCGTCGAGGATCGCCGCGCCGAACGATCCGGTCGCCGCGACGGCGAGGCTCAAGCCCGTGTGGCGGCCGCCATCACGCGAGCGGCCCCAGGATCGGCTGGGGCCGAAGCCGCGCGAGCGCCTCCCGCCGCCCCTCCGGTGTCGTTCTGTCGACGATGAGGACGCCGTCGAGGTGATCGAGCTCGTGCTGGATCACGCGTGCCTCGAGGCCGGACGCCTCGACGAGGCGCGGCCCGCCCTCCTCGTCCTGGGCGCGGACGCGGACGTGCACGGACCGCTCGACGTCGACCATCACGCCGGGGATCGACAGACAGCCCTCGTCGAGGCCCTCGCGGTCATCGCTCGACCACTCGATCTCGGGGTTGGCGAGGGCGATCACCGGGGCATCCGGTCCGACCCGGTAGACGAGCAGCCGCTGCGAGATTCCGAGCTGCGGCGCGGCGAGTCCGACGCCGAGGGCGTCACCCATCACCCCAGCCATGCGGCTCACCTGCTTGCGCAGCGCGTCGTCGAAGCGGTCGACCGGCGTGGCGCGTGACTTCAGGACGGGGTCGCCGAGCCGTCGGATGAAGGACATCGCGGCGATGCGCCGCGCCTCGACTTCGGGATCGAGTGCCGGACCGTCCGCTTCCTCGTGCTGGGCCTCGACCTCGAGA
>JBOHAK010000378.1:0-4511 GCA_050697795.1 Gaiellaceae bacterium | reverse complement strand
GGTCGCCGACGAAGCGGAAGCCCTTGGCGAGCGCGGCCGGCCCGAAGAACTCGGGGTCGGACTCCATCGAGTTGCACTCCGAGACGCAGCAGCCGCACATGATGCAGAGCGCCTCCTTGTGGATCGGATTCATCTCCTCCTGCGAGTGGATGAACTCACCCTTTTCGGGGCGCTCCTCGTAGCCGGTGTCGAGCCACGGCTTCATGGTGCGGATCTTCGTCCAGAAGGGCTGCATGTCGACGACGAGATCCTTGAGGACCGGCATGTTCCCCATGGCCGAGATGACCGGGACGTGACCGCGCTCGACGATCGGCTTCATGCGCTCCTTGCAGGCCAGGATCGCGCGCCCGTCCATGCGCATCCCGCAGGAGCCGCAGATCATCATGCGGCAGCTCTTGCGATAGGCGAGCGTTCCGTCGACCTGGTCCTTGACGATGTCGAGCACGTCGAGCAGGCAGGCCCATTCGGGCGCCTCGACCTCGTAATGCCGGAGCTCCCGCTCGCCCGAGTCCGGGTCGTAGCGCCAGATCTTGAGAGCCACGTTCACTCAGAAACCTCCCTGGAGAAGATCGCCGAGCTCCGCGACCTCGTCGTCCGGCGGCCGCTCGACCTCCACGTCGGCCCCGAAGTCGTAGAGCTCGAGCTCGACATTCGTGCCGTCCCCGTCATGCACGGTCACGCGCCGCACGAGCTCGTCCGCCCCGACCCAGACGTCGACCCGACTCGAGGCCACGGAGCCCCGGTAGCGCGTCGTCTCGACGCCGCGCACGCGTTCGCTCCCGACCTCTGCGAAGGCTCCGGCGGCCTCGAGCGTCTCGAGCAGGCGAGTCGGGTCACCTCCACCGAAATCGAGATACTCGTCGAGTACGTCGGAGTCGGCGGCGAGGTCGACCCTCAGCCAGTCCTTGCCGCCCGACACGAGGCCGGGCAGCAGGCCGGCCAGGCCGGAGAGACGCAGGTAGAGCGCTCCGTCCGCGAACACGGCTTCGACGTCGGCCGGGAAGAGGCCGCCGGCCGCCTCCGAGAAGTGCAGCTCGAGCTTGCCGCGGTTCCCGGCGAGCTCTCCCTCGCCGGTGAACGGCCCGCCCCGTCCGCCCTCGCCGCTGAGCGAGAACCGGGCGCTCTCGGCGTCGGCGGTGCGGGCGGTCGCCTGCGCGACGTCGATCTTCGGCGGGGGCTGCGGCGCCGTCGTCTCCGAGCCGCCGCAGGCGGCGAGCACGAACGCCGTGAGCAGGACGGGCAGGATGAGGAGCGCGCCGCGCACTAGTACTTCCGCTCCTGCGGCTGCCACTTCGTCATCCGCACAGGGTCCCAGGTGAGCTGCGGGCGGTCGTCGGCCCACGTGACCAGCGTGTGCTTCATGTAGTTCGCGTCATCCCGGTCGGGATAGTCGTGGGGCCGCGCGTGGGCGCCCCGGCTCTCCTTGCGCGCGAGGCCCGCCTCGACCATGCACGCGGCGAGCTCGAGGAGGAAGCCGAGCTCGAGCGCCTGCGTGAGGTCGGAGTTGAAGACGTCGCCCTTGTCGTCCACGACGACGCGCTCGTAGCGCTCCCGCAGGCCGGCGACGATCTCGCCCTCGGCGCGCATCTGCTCCTCGCGCCGGAAGACGCCGAAGTTCTCGTGCATCGTGGCGGCCATCTCGTCGCGGATTGCATGCGGCCGCTCCCCCTCGGGGCGGTCGAGCATCGTCCGGAGCTCGCGCTCCGCGTCGGCGAGGGCCGACTCCGGCGGCGCCACGACCGTGTGGGACTGGGCCCACTCGGCGGCGGCGCGGCCCGCGCGCTTCCCGAAGGTGATCGTCTCCATGAGCGCGTTCCCGCCCAGCCGGTTCGCGCCGTGGACGGAGACGCACGCGCACTCGCCGGCGGCGTAGAGGGCATCGAGCGCGGTCCTGCCGTCGAGATCGGTGTCCACACCGCCCATGTGGTAGTGGGCGCCGGGGCGGACGGGGATCGGCTCGTGGATCGGGTCGACCCCGGCGAAGACCATGGAGAGCTCCCGCGTCCCGTGGAGCCGGTCGATGATCCGGTCGGCGCCGAGGTGGCGCAGGTCGAGGAGGACGTTGCCGTCCACGCCACGCCCCTCGTCGATCTCCGTCTGCTCCGCGCGGGAGATGACGTCGCGGCTGGCGAGCTCCATCGCGTTCGGCGCGTAGCGCGTCAGGAAGCGCTCGTCGTCGCCGTTCAGGAGGTAGGCGCCCTCGCCGCGGCAGCCCTCCGTGATGAGCACGCCCGACGGCGAGAGCGTCGTCGGGTGGAACTGCATCATCTCCATGTCCTTCAGGGGCACGCCCATCTGGAGCGCCATCGCCATGCCGTCGCCCGTGCAGGCGTACGCGTTCGTCGTCCCCGTGTAGAGCCGGCCGGCCCCGCCCGTGGCGAGGATGACGGTCTTCGCCCCGACGAGCTTGACGCCGCCGTTCAGGAGATCCCAGCAGATGACCCCCTGGCAGCGCCCGTCGTCCTCGACGAGCTTCCACGCGAACCACTCCTCGTAGACCGTCAGGTCGCGCTTCATCACCTGCTCGTAGAGCACGTGGATGAGGACGTGACCGGTGATGTCGGCCGCGTAGGCGGTGCGCGGCTCGCCGGCGGCGCCGAAGGGGCGCTGCGCGATGCGGCCGTCCTCCGTGCGCGAGAACACCGCGCCCCAGTGCTCGAGCTGGTAGACGTCGTCCGGCGCCTCGTCGCAGAGAACCTCGATCGCGTCCTGGTCGCCGAGGTAGTCGGAGCCCTTGACGGTGTCGAAGGCGTGCTTCTCCGGATCGTCCTCGGAGGCGTTCCCGAGCGCCGCGTTGATGCCCCCCTCGGCGGCGCCCGAGTGGCTCCTGACCGGGTGGATCTTGGAGATGACCGCGACGTCCGCGCCGGCGTCGAAAGCCTCGATGGCGGCGCGCATGCCGGCACAACCGGCGCCCACGATGAGGACGTCGTGCTTCGCTTCCACCGCGAGGGACGCTACACGATGCACGCTCGCGAACGGCGCACTCGGAGGCGCTCGCTAGGAGGGTTTGGCGGAATGTTGCTCGTCGCCGGGGTGCGATGATCGTTCGGAGGCAAGGACGCAGGGAGCGTCCGTAGCGAAGAGCTACGGACGCGACTGAGGACGCAGTCCTCGGGGCGAGCAGCGCGGCCCGGCGGCACAGACCACATTTCGCCAAGCCCTCCTGGAGCCGGAGCCGGCGCTGCGGGCGCGGAGGACGGGCCGCCGCCTCGCGCCCGCGCCGGCCCGTCGTCACATCGCCGTCGCCGTCCGAGGCCGTGGGTGACCGCAGGAACCCGGGCTCCGCTCGTTCACCGCGGTGAAGAACGCGAGCAGCTCCGCGACGCCCACGAAGGACGTCGTTTCCCCGCTCGCGACGTGCAGAGCCGTACCGCGAAGCGGCTCCGCCGCATGAGCCGGCTCCGCGGAGTCCCAGAGGCGCACGACGAACGTGACCATCGGACGGAGGATCCCACGACGGTCTGAGGCCGCCCTTAATGTGGGCTTAAAGCGCGCCCGGGCGCGGGAAAGGCGCAGCCTCGACGGAGATCTCGCCCATGCGCGCGGCGTACGCCCGGTATGCACGCCTGGCCTCGCCGTGGCGCCCGCCCGAGGCGAGCAGCGCGACGAGCGTGAGGTGGGCCTCCTCGTCGTACGGGTCCTTCTCCAGGCTGCGCAGGAGGTACCGAGCGGCCAGGTCGAGCTCGCCGCGGGCGAGCGCCCCGGCGGCGAGCTCGCGCGCCACGGCGATGTACATGGAGCGGGCCTCCTCGCGCAACGCGACGGCCCAGTCCTCGTAGGCATCCTCCTCGAGGAAGTCGCCCGCGTAGACGGCCTCGGCCGCCGCCAGGCGCTCGCCGGCGGCGTCCACCTCGCCCCGGCGGCGGAGCGCGAGCCCGGCCGTGGCCTCCGCCAGAAAGCGCTCCACGTCGACGTCGAGGTTCTCGAGCTCGAGCCCGATCGCTTCCCTGCCGGCGATGACGAAGCGGTCCGGCTCGGAGCGCCGCTCCGGGTCGAGGACCGACCGGAGCGTGCTGAGCGCCACCGAGAGCCGGTTGCCGACCCGAGCCGGGTCGCCGTCCGGCCAGAGAGCCTCCACGAGAACGTCGCGCGGCGTCGGGCGTCCGCGGCGGGCGACGAGCAGCTTGAGCAGGTCTCGCGCTTTCTTCGACTGCCAGGCGGCCAGCGGGATCGGGGCTCCGTCCCGCACGACCCGGAAGCGCCCGAGCGACTCGATCGCGACCGGAGAAGCGCTCGCAGCCTCGGACCCCGCCACGAGCCTCGCCGCGACGGCCGCCTGACCGCGGGCGCCGAGCGAGCGCAGGCGCCGTCCGGCGTCCTCCGCGAGAGCCCTCCGCTCCTCCGGGCCGAGGAGCCGCGCGAGCCGGAGCTCGGCGCGCGCGATGCCGAGCGGGCTGCCGATCTCGCGCCAGACCGCGATCGCCTCCTCGACGCGGCTGCGGGCCCGGTCCGGGTCGTCGACCGACGCGGCCTCGAGCTCGAGCGCCTCCGCGAGACCGGCGCGATCC
>JBOHAK010000377.1:0-1866 GCA_050697795.1 Gaiellaceae bacterium | reverse complement strand
GGCCGGACGACCTTCCCGAGGGAAGCGTCCTCGTCGTGGGCGGCGGCAACACCGGCTTCCAGATCGCGAAGGAGCTCTCGGCCACGCGTCCGGTTCAGCTCTCTGTCGGCTCGCGGCAGAAGCCGCTCCCGCAGAGGCTGCTCGGGCGCGACCTCTTCTGGTGGCTGACGAAGCTCGGCCTTCTCCGGAAGACGGTCGACTCCCGCATGGGACGCAGGATGCGCAACCGCGACTTCCTGATCGGCTCGAGCCCCCGTGAGGCGCGGCGGCGCTTCGGGGTCGGCCTGAAGCCGCGCCTCGTGGGCGTCTCGGGCCGCACTGCTACCTTCGCCGACGGGAGCGAGCTCGAGGTCGACGCCGTCGTCTGGGCAACGGGATACCGGCCCGACCACTCCTGGATCGAGGCGGCGAACGCGGACCCGGAGGGGCGCGTCGTCCACCGGCGGGGCGTGACAGACGTGCCCGGCCTCTACTTCCTCGGCCTCACCTGGCAGCACACCCGTGGATCGGCCCTGCTCGGCTGGGTGAAGGACGACGCCGAGTTCCTGACCGAGCGGATCGAGGCCTTCGCGGAGGCCCCGAGCGACGCCGCGGCCGAGACGCGGGAAGACGACGTCGTCGCGCCGCGCCCGCGCGCAGCGGAAGGAGCCTGATGCAGCACCACACCGACCACACCACCCACACCGATCACGCCGGCCACGGCAAGACCGCGGATCCGTTCCCGACGGAGACCGCCGGTCTGGCCGAGCGCGTCCGGCCGGAGGTCGTCGAGATCGCCGACGGCGACGAGCTCGACCTGCGCATCGCCCCAGTGGCGGCGCGTTTAGGGGACGCGACCGTCCGGATGCTCGCGTACAACGGGTCGATTCCCGGTCCCACCCTGCGGGTGCGCGAAGGGTCGGAGGTGGCCGTCAACGTCGCCAACGAGGCCGATCTGGAGACGACGGTGCACTGGCACGGGCTGCGGCTCGAGAACCGCTACGACGGGACGCACGAGACGCAGGCGCCGATCCCGGTCGGCGGGCGGTTCACCTACCGCATCCAGTTCCCCGACCCCGGCGCCTACTGGTACCACCCGCACATCCGCGAGGACTACGGCCAGGAGCTGGGCCTGTACGGGAACATCCTCGTCGTCCCGGCCGACCCGGACTACTGGCCGCCGGCCCACCGCGAGCTCCTGCTCACGCTGGACGACATCCTCCTCGAGGACGGGCAGGTGGCCCCGTTCAGCCGCTCCGAGCCAACCTATGCGGCCATGGGCCGGTTCGGCAACGTCCTCCTGGTCGGAGGCGAGCCGGACCTCACGTTGACCGCGAAGCAGGGCGAGGTCGTGCGCTTCTACCTGACGAACACGGCCAACACCCGGGTCTTCAACGTGGAGGCCCCCGGCGCCCGGATGAAGCTCGTGGGAGGCGACAGCGGCCGCTACGAGCACGAGGAGCTCGTCGAGCGGGTGCTGCTCGCGCCGTCGGAGCGGGTCGTGGTCGACGTGCTCTTCGACCGGCCCGGGGCCGTGACCCTTCAGCACCGCACGCCGGACCGCTCGTACGCGCTGGCCGAGATCGCCGTCTCGGAGGAGCGCGCGGAGCCGTCGCTCGAGGAGCAGTTCGAGGTCGTGCGCTCGAATTCCGAATGGGCGAACGAGCGGACGCGGCTCGAGCGGTACCTGGACGCATCGCCCGACAAGACGCTCGGCCTGGTCGCCGAGATGGACATGGGCGTCCCCGAGGGCCCCGTCTTCTACGCCTGCCCCATGCATCCCGAGGTCGTGAGCGAGGAGCCCGGAAGCTGCCCCAAGTGCGGGATGAAGCTCCTGGCCACGGCCGCGCCGACGAGCTACGTGTGCCCGATGCACCCCGACGTCGT
>JBOHAK010000376.1:0-13820 GCA_050697795.1 Gaiellaceae bacterium | reverse complement strand
GCATGGGGGAGGGCGAGTTCCTCGTCGAGCTGCGCGAGCGCGGCCCGGGGCCGGCCGGCGCCGACGAGGCGGTCTTCCTCGTGCGGCCGAACGCGGGCCTGCCGTTCGCACCCGTCGCGGAGACGGCCTCGGGAGGCGAGCTGTCGCGCATCGCGCTCGCGATCGCGGCGGTCGCGGGCGGCGAGACGATCGTGTTCGACGAGATCGACGCGGGCATCGGCGGCCGGACCGCGCACGCGGTGGCGGACGCCCTCGCCCGCCTGTCGGCGCGCGCGCAGATCCTCACCATCACGCATCTCCCGCAGATCGCGAGCGCGGCCGCCGCGCACTTCCGGGTCGAGAAGGTGCCCGGCGACCCGACGCACACGCGCATCGAGCGGCTGTCGGACTCCGACCGCAGCGAGGAGCTGGAGCGTATGCTGGGCGGAGCCGAGTTCCTCTCCACCGTGCGCACGCGATCGTGACGTTCGTCGAGTTCAACGGAACCGCGAGACTGGACAGGCGTACCAAGCGTCTGGTGAGGCGCCTCGGCCCGGCCGACATCGCCATCATCGACCACCCGGACCTCGACCGCATCTCGGCCGAGGAGCTGCTCGAGAGCGGGGTGCGCGTGGTCGTCAACGTGGCGCCGTCCTCCACGGGGGCCTACCCGAACGCCGGCCCCCTCGCGCTCGTGCGCGGCGGCGTCTGCCTGATCGACGCGCCCGGCGCGGAGCTCTTCGACGAGGTGAAGGACGGCGACCCGCTCGTCGTCCGCGGGTCGAGCCTCTTCCGGAACGGGACGCGTCTCGCCGCCGGGCTGGAGCGCGGCGCGGATGAGCTCGCCCGCGACCTCGACGAGCAGCGGAGCCGCGTGAGCGAGGCGCTCGAGGCGTTCGCCGAGAACACGCTCCGCCACCTGCGCGAGGAGACCGCCCTTCTCTCAGAGGCCGTGCACACGCCGCAGCTCCGCACCAGGTTCCGCGACCGGCACACGCTCGTGGTGGCGCGCAGCCCCGAGACGAAGCGCGACCTGAGGATCGTGGGCGCGTACGTCGCCGACTTCAAGCCGGTGCTCGTCGGTGTCGACGGCGGGGCCGACGCGCTGATCGCGGCCGGATACAAGCCCGACGTCATCGTCGGCGACATGGACTCCGTCACGGACAAGGCCCTCCAGTCGGGCGCCGAGCTCGTCGTGCACGCCTACCCCGACGGCCGCGCGCCGGGCCGGGACCGCCTCGACGTGCTCGGGCTCCCCTCGACGGTCATCGCGACGCCCGGCATCTCGGAGGACGCCGCCATGCTCCTCGCCCACGAAAAGGGCGCAGAGCTGATCGTCGCCGTGGGCACCCGCTTCAACCTCATCGAGTTCCTGGAGCGCGACCGCGCGGGCATGTCGTCGACGTTCCTGACGCGCCTGCGCGTCGGGGAGAAGCTCGTGGACGCCCGCGGCGTCTCGCGCCTCTTCCGCCCGCGAGTCGGCCTCTGGATGGTGGTCGCGTTCACGCTCGCGGCCGTGGCGGCGGTCGCGGCCGTCCTCGTCGCCTCGCCCGAGCTGCGCCGGCTGACCTCACTCGTCGTGACGCGCCTGCGGTCCCTCGTCGGGATCGAATGAGCCTCGTCGAGGCAACCGGCGAGCTCGAGTCCGAGCGCCCCGACGTCTGGGCGCTCGTTGCGGAGCCCTTCCACCTGCCGGACTGGTGGCCCGCCTACACCGGCGTCCGGCCGGACCGCCGCGGCCTGGCCGAGAACGCGCGCTGGGGGGTCGTCCGGAGCAAGACGCCCGGCTTCCTGCGCAGCCCCGAGAGCGAGGGGCTCATCGTTGTGTCCCGTGTCGTGGAGGGCTACGAGCTCCGCTGGCACGACGTGAAGCAGGGCCTCGACGCGGGCGTCAAGCTCGACAACGCCGGCACGGGCCGCACGCGGGCGACCACGTTCGTCTCCGGCCCGTGGCTCCGGCTCGTCGCCGAGGGCGCCCGCGGCCTTCCCGACCGCGCGCTCACGCGCCTCCGGGACCTGTGCCAGACCGCCGCGACGCTCTGAGCATCTAGGCTGGGAACGATGTTCGGCCTCCGCTACCACGTGGTCTCGCTGGCGGCCGTGTTCGTGGCGCTCGCGGTCGGGATCCTGCTCGGGGTCGCCATCTCCGGGAAGGTGACCGACGCGGGGGAGGGGCTCGAGGAGGAGCTCCTGCGGGACGAGAACTCACGGCTCCAGGAGGACGTGGACGCCGCCCGGGCCGCCGAGGAGGCCGCGACCCAGCGGGGCGAGGCCACCGAGCAGCTCCTCGCGCGAGCCTATCCGGCGCTCATGGACGGCCGCCTCGACGGCGAGAGCGTCGCCGTCCTCTTCCTCGGGCCGACCGACGGGAGCCTTCGGGCGGAGGTGGAGGGCGCACTGGCCGACGCCGACGCCGGCGCGCCTGCACACGTCATCTCGCTCGAGGTCCCGGTGGACGGCGCCGACCTGGGCGCCGCGCTCGAAGGCGACGAGCTCCTCGCCGCCTACGCGGACGAGGACGCCGACTTCTCCGACCTCGGGCGCGAGCTCGGGCGCGAGCTCGTCGAGGACGGCGACGCGCCGCTCTGGAGCGCGCTCTCGAGCCGGCTCGTCGAGGAGCGGACGGGGAACGTCTCGGAACCGGTCGACTCCGCGGTGGTCGTGGTCACGTGGATGCCGCCGCCCGAGGAGGAGGAGCTGGACGAGCAGGCCGCGGCCGACCTCGAGGCCACGACCTCGCTCATGGACGGCCTCGTCGGCGGGCTCGATGCCGCCGGGATCCCCGTGGTCGGCGTGGCCTCGAGCGGCGCCCCGCCCGAAGTCGGCGAGCTCTACCGCGACCAGGGGATCTCGAGCGTGGACGACGTGGACGTCCAGGCGGGCCGCCTCGCCCTCGCGCTGCTCCTCGCCGGGGCCGAGCCCGGTCACTACGGCCTGGGCGACGACACGGACGGCGTTATCCCGCCGATCGAGCCGCTGACCGTCGAGGGTGAATAGCGCTCCCGACGGACTGACGATCCTCCTCGCCGCCCGGAACGAGGAGGAGCGGATCGGCGCGACGGTCGCCGCGCTCCGCCGCGAGTTCCCGGAGGCCGAGGTGATCGTCGTGGACGGGCGCTCCGAGGACCGCACCGCGCAGGAGGCCGAGGCGGCGGGCGCCGCCGTGCTCCGTATCGAGCGGCTCGGGAAGGGCGAGGCGC
Organism: Gaiellaceae bacterium; assembly: GCA_050697795.1. GTDB lineage: Bacteria > Actinomycetota > Thermoleophilia > Gaiellales > Gaiellaceae > JAIBJN01. The sequence goes on along the minus strand of JBOHAK010000376.1, from coordinate 10,641 downwards.
TGTCCGCCGGCGAGCGCGTCGCGCCGCCCGGGCCGCTCCTCCTCTGCGATGCCGACCTGAGCGGATCGCTCCGCCCGCTCGCCGCGAGCGACGCGGACCTCGCCGTCGCCGTCTTCAGCCGGCGCTTCGGCGGCGGCTTCGGGGTCGCCAAGCGCGTCGGGCGCGCGCTCGTCCGGCTGCGCACCGGCGTCGCGCCGCGCGAGCCGCTGTCGGGCCAGCGGCTCGTGGGTGTCAGGGCGCGGGCGGCGTGCTTTCCGCTGGCGCCGGGCTTCGGGTGCGAGGTGCGCATGACGATTGACGCGCTGCGCGCCGGGCTCGCGTTCGAGGAGGTCGAGCTCGACCTCGAGCACCGCCCGACGGGCCGCGACCTCGCGGGCTTCGCGCACCGGGGCCGACAGCTCCTGGACGCCGTGCTGGCGGCCGGGCCGCTCGCGGTGAACCACCGCGGCCTCCGCCTCCCGCTCGTCGGCTGGACGACCTTCGACGAGAGCGATCCCGGGATCACGCTCGTCATGCTCCTCGGCTTCGTGGACGACGTCTACGGCGGCGACGAGCGCGGCTTCCGCGCCCACTTGCGGGTGCGGCGGACGACCGGGACTCTCAAGCTCCTCGGCATCCCGCTCGTCGGCCTCCTGCGCACGCGCTCCGTGAGCGGTGCCCTCCTCTTCGCGCTCGGCGCGAACTTCGTGAACCAGCTCGACACGAAGCCCGGGCGCGCGCTCAAGGCCTACCTGCTCGCCGCGGGCCCGCTGCGTGCCCCGGCACTCCGGGCTGTCCTGCTCCTTCCCTACGATCTGCGCGAGAGGACCATGCTGGGGGATGCGGGATCGAATGCGCTGGGCGCCATGCTAGGGTTGAAGTCCGTGGAACGCCTCCACGGATGGGCTCGCTGGGCCGCGATCGGGACGCTCGCGGGCCTTACCCTCCTCGGAGAACGCAGGTCACTCGGCGGCCTGATCGAGCGGACTCCCGGTCTGCGCGAGCTCGACCGGCTGGGGCGGCCGCGATGAGGGAGCGCCCGACGAAGTACGTCTTCGTGACCGGCGGGGTCGTCTCGTCGCTCGGCAAGGGCATCAGCGCCGCCTCGCTCGGCCGGCTGCTCAAGGCGCGGGGCCTGCGCGTCCAGGTGCAGAAGTTCGACCCGTACCTGAACGTCGACCCGGGCACGATGAGCCCCTTCCAGCACGGCGAGGTCTTCGTCACGGAGGACGGGGCCGAGACGGACCTCGACATCGGCCACTACGAGCGCTTCATCGACGAGAACTTCTCGCGCAACGCGAACCACACCTCGGGCTCGATCTGGTACGCGGTCATCCGCAAGGAGCGCAAGGGCGAGTACCTCGGCTCCACCGTCCAGGTCATCCCGCACGTCACGAACGAGATCAAGGAGCGGGTGCGCCGCGTGGCCGACGTCTCCGACACGGACGTCGTCATCTCGGAGATCGGCGGCACGGTGGGCGACATCGAGTCGCTCCCCTTCCTCGAGGCGATCCGCCAGTTCCGGCGCGAGGTCGGGCCGGAGAACGTCCTCTACCTCCACGTGACCTTCGTCCCGTTCATCGAGACGGCCGGGGAGCTGAAGACGAAGCCGACGCAGCACTCCGTCAACGAGCTGCGCCGCATCGGTATCCATCCCGACGTCGTCATCTGCCGCTCCGCCGACCCGCTCTCGCGCGACATCCGCGAGAAGATCGCCCTCTTCGCCGACGTGGACGCCGAGGCGGTGATCGCGAACGAGGACGTGAGCGACGTGTACCTCGTGCCGCAGGCGCTCCAGGCGGAGGGGCTCGACAGCCTCGTGTGCCGCAAGCTCGGGCTGCCCGACGTCGAGCCGGAGCTCGGCGAGTGGGACGAGCTCGCGCGACGGATCGGCGAGCGGGAGGACGAGGTCGTGATCGCGCTCGTCGGCAAGTACGTGAAGCTCCAGGACGCCTACCTCTCCGTCCACGAGGCCCTCAAGCACGCCGGCATCCACCACCGCGTGAACGTCACGGTGCGCTGGTTCGACGCCGAGGGAATGAGCCTCGACGAGGCCGCGGCCGCGCTCGACGAGGTCGACGGCGTGCTCGTGCCCGGCGGCTTCGGCTCCCGGGGCTGGGAGGGGAAGATCACCGCCTGCCGGGTCGCGCGCGAGCGCGGTATCCCCTACCTCGGCATCTGCCTCGGCATGCAGGTCGCCGTGTCGGAGTACGCCCGCCACGCGCTCGGGCTCGACGGCGCCAACTCGACGGAGATGGATCCCGAGACGCCCTACCCGGTCATCGACCTCCTCCCCGAGCAGAAGGAGATCGAGGACCTCGGCGGCACGATGCGCCTGGGGGCGGACGCGGTCGAGGTCGTCGAGGGCAGCCGCGCCCACGCCGCCTACGGCGAGCACGTCATCCACGAGCGCCACCGCCATCGCTACGAGGTGAACAACCACTACCGCCAGGGTCTCGTCGATGCCGGCCTCGTCGTGTCGGGGACCTTCCAGTCCGGGCGCCTCGTGGAGATCGTCGAGCTGCCCGACCATCCGTGGTTCGTGGCGAGCCAGTTCCATCCCGAGTTCAAGTCCCGCCCCACGCGCCCCGCGCCGCTCTTCCGCGACTTCGTCCGCGCCGCCCGCGAGCGCGCGCGCGAGCGCGGCCGAGTCGCCGCGACCGTCAGCTAGCGCGGTCGCTCAGAGTCGGCGCCGAGCGAGCGCTGCCACTCCTCGCGCAGGCGGGGAACGATTTCCGCGAGGTTCGTCCGATAGTCGTCGCGGCTTCCAAACGGTCGTCTGAAACCGACGTGGAACACCCCCCACCGCCCCGTGACCGCGGCGCCGACGTGCGATGTCCCCTTCACGTACGACTCGTCAGCGAGCGTCGCCAACGAGGACCGCCGCTCATCGTCTGATCGTAGATCGTTCCTCCCGCCGGCGGTAGCCGCGGACGTAGTCGACGACGAGCTCCTTCGGGTACGCACGCTCGCCGGCCGGGCCCGTGTCTTCCCGGAACTCGTAGAGCCCGAGCATGAGCTGCATCGGGTACGCCGGCGATTGCCCCACCGTCTTGACGACCCGGCCGTCGACGGAGAACGAGATGCTCTCCGGCGTCCACTCCGCCGCGTAGACGTGGAATTCCCGCGCGTCGATCGGCACGGTCTCGACGGAGAACTCGTCCACGATCTCCGGATCGCCGAATGGGTGCACGCCCATGCCGATCGCGGCCGAGTCGGGCCGCACGTCGCGCCCGAAGATCTCGCAGACGCAGATCTCGGCCGAGCGCTCCGGCTCGTCCTCGTAGCCGATCATCCAGAGCGCCGCCATCGTGAGCGGGTCGTCGCTCACCCGCGCACGCATCTCGACGAGCCCGTACCGCGGCGTGTAGAGCCGCGTGTTGCGCTGCGCCTCGCGGACGACCGCGGCCGGGCTGAAGCGATGCTGGCCGATCGTGCTGCCGGCCGGTCCCGCGAAGAAGCCGGTCTGCAGCGAGGAGACGCGCACCTGGCCGTCGAGGTCGGGCGCCCACGGCTCCTGGTCGGCCTCGATCAGGAGCCGGAGGCAGCCGCCCAGCTCATACCGCGCCGCGGCGCGCTCGCGGCTGCTCCACTGCGAGAGGTAGAACGGGATCCACCGACGCTCGTCGAGCGTCGGCGCGTCGAAGGTGTCCTCGAACTCGAGCTCGTACGCGCTCCGGTCCATCCCGCGGAGTGTTTCAGCCGGGCGTCCGTAGAATCCGCCCGGTGACGACGACCTGGGCACCCGACGTCCTGCCGCTGTTCCTCGAGCTGGCGGCGATCCCCAGCCCGTCCGGCCAGGAGGAGGCGGTCGCGGATCGCGTCCGCGCCTACCTGCGTGGTCTGGGCGCGGAGGCGGAGGCCGACGAGGCGGGCAACCTGCTCGCCCGGCTGGGGGCGACGGAGGGGGAGAACGGCGGCGCTTCGGTCTTCCTGTGCGCCCACCTGGACACCGTGCCGCCGACGGGGCTGCTCGAGCCGGTCGTGGAGGACGGCATGGTCCGGAACGCGGGGGGCACGATCCTGGGCGCGGACGACAAGGCCGCCGTCGCGGCGATGCTCGAGGCGGCGCGGCTCCTCCTCGCCGAGGGCCGACCGCACGCCGGGGTCGAGCTCCTCTTCACGACGCGCGAGGAGACCGGGCTCGAAGGTGCATTCGCATTCGACGTCTCGCGCCTCCGCGCACGGCTCGGGGTCGTCTACGACTACTCGGGCTCCGTCGGCGAGATCGTCGTCGCCGCGCCCTCCGGGCGCGCCATCGACGCCGTCTTCACCGGCCGCCCGGCGCACGCGGGCATCAACCCGGAAGACGGGCGCTCGGCGGTTCTCGCCGCCGCGCGGGCGCTCTCGGACCTCCGCCTCGGCCGCATCGACGGGGAGACGACCGCGAACGTGGGCCTCATCCACGGCGGCAGCGCGCTCAACGTCGTCCCCGCCACATGCCGGGTCGCCGCCGAGGCGCGCTCCCGCGACGAGCGGAAGCTCGCCGAGCTCGTCCAGGAGATGCTCGACTCCTTCGCGTTCGCAGCGGCCGTCTCCGAGTGCGAAGTCGAGGCGGCCGTCGAGGACAAGTACCGGGGCTACCGGCTCGCACCGGACGACCCGGCGCTCCTCCTCGCCCGCACGGCGCTCGAGCGCGCGGGCTTCACGCCGCGCGACGTCGAGGTCGGAGGCGGCTCCGACGTGAACGTCTTCGTCGAGCGCGGCCTCAGCTGCGTCAACGTCGCCAACGGCATGGCGAAGGTGCACACGGCGGAGGAGGAGATCGCCGTCGCGGACCTCGAGGCGATGGTGGCGGTGACGCTCGAGCTCGTCGACGCGGCGCGCGGCGTCTGAGGATGCTCTCGCTCCGCCGCGGCACCGTCACGGCGATCGTGGAGCGCCACGACGGCCTCGTCCGCCTCGAGGTGGACGGCCGCGCGTGCGTGGCCTACCCGGCCCTGACCGGGCCCGTCGCGCTCGGCGACGACGTGCTGGTCAACGTCCAGGCCGTCGAGCTCGCGCTGGGCTCGGGGGGCTTCGACGTCCTCCACGCGAACCTGACGCGCGGCCTCGACCTCGCTCCCGAGCCCGGCGCGCACGTGATGAAGCTCCCGTACACGTCGCTGCAGCACGCGGTCGTTCACGCGGAAGAGGGGGAGGCCGGCGAGGGCGGCCTCGCCGGGATGCCGGTCGTGTGCTGCCCGCTCCACAGCCAGCTCGCGCCCGTCTGCGCCGGGCTCGGCCGCGAGCGCGCCGTCGCCTACGTCCAGCTCCCCGGCGGGGCGCTTCCCATTGCGCTCTCGGACACCGTGCGGATGCTGCGCGAGGAGGGCTACCTGCGGATGAGCGTGGCCGTCGGCCCGTGCTTCGGCGGCGGCTCGGCCTGCGTCTCGGCGGCCTCCGCGCTGTCCGCCTGCGCCGCCGCCGGGATGGAGGCCGTCGTCTGCTCCGTCGGCCCGGGCCTCGTCGGCACCGGCTCGCGCTACGGCCACGGCGGCCTGGCGGCCGCGGACGCCGCCAACGCCGCCGGCGCGCTCGGTGGCTTCCCGATCCTGGCCGCGCGCGTCTCGGACGCCGACCCGCGCAAACGCCACCGCGGCCTGTCCCACCACACGTTCGCCGCGGTCGAGCTCGTCACGGGCGCGGTCACGTTGGCGTGGCCCGCGGAGCTCGAGCTCCCGCGCGACGTGCCCGCTGCCGAGCCGGTGGACGCGTCCGGCTGGCGGGAGGCCTGCGCGGGCCTGCCCCTCTCCCACATGGGCCGGGGCCCGGACGAGGATCCGGTGTTCTTCGTCGCCGCCTACGCAGCCGGCGCGCTCGCGCGCACCCGCGTGCCCTGACCGGCGGGCTGCGGTCGTCGCGGACGACGTCTCGGCTTCGACCCCGCGGCGAAGAATGCCGTGCAAATGCGGCCATCGCGGCGTCGCCGTTCGGCTATCGTTGGCCGGCCTCATGCGCATCGGCGTCGTCAAGGAGATCAAGCCCGACGAGTACCGCGTGGCCCTCACGCCCGCGGGTGCCCGCGAGCTTCTGCAGCGCGGGCACGAGGTGCTCGTCGAGACGGGCGCCGGCGTCGGCAGCGCGTTCTCGGACGCGGACTACGTGGGCGTCGGGGCCCGCCTGACGAGCGTCGAGGACGTCTGGGCGTCCGCCGATCTCGTGCTCAAGGTGAAGGAGCCCCTGCCCGACGAGTACGAGCGCTTGCGGGACGGCCTCGTCCTGTTCACCTATCTGCACCTCGCCGCCGACGAGCGGCTCACGAAGACCCTCCTGGAGAGCGGCGCGACGTGCGTCGCCTACGAGACGGTTGAGAGCGACGACGGCCGGCTGCCGCTCCTCGCCCCGATGAGCGAGGTGGCGGGCCGCCTCTCCGCCCAGGCGGGTGCGCACTTCCTGGAGAAGCCGCGCGGCGGCCGTGGCCTCCTGCTCGGCGGCGTCGCCGGCGTCCCGCCCGCTCGGGTGGTCGTCCTCGGTGGGGGCATGGTCGGCTACAACGCGGCCGTCATCGCGCTCGGCCTCGGCGCGCACGTCCGCATTCTCGACAAGTCGGTCGACCGCCTGCGCTACCTCGAGGAGATCCTCTCTGGACGGGTCGAGCTCGTCTACTCCTCGTCTCTCGAGGTGGAGAAGTCCGTCCTCGAGGCCGACCTCGTGATCGGCGCCGTGCTGATTCCCGGTGCGCGCGCGCCGAATCTCGTGACCGAGGACATGATCGCCGGCATGAAGGAGAACGCCGTCGTCGTCGACGTCTCCATCGACCAGGGCGGCTGCTTGGAGACGTCACGCCCGACGACGCACTCCGACCCGGTCTACCGCGTCGGGAGCGTCACGCACTACTGCGTCTCGAACATGCCGGGTGCCGTGCCGGTCACGTCGACGTTCGCGCTCACGAACGTCACGCTTCCGTACGTGGAGGCGATCGCCGAGCACGGGCTTCGCGAGGCCGTGGCGCGGGACCCGGCGCTCGCTCGGGGCGTGAACGTCCTCGACGGCAAGCTCACCTACGAGGCCGTCGCCGAGGCGCACGGCCTCGAGTTCTCGCCGCTCGAGCAGGTCCTCCCGCTCGAACCCGTCTAAGGAACCCGATTCAGGATGAGGCACTGAGGCGCATCCTGAACCGGATTCTAGGACTCGCCGGTCTTCGGCTTCAGCTCGTCGTCGCCGCCGGGAAAAAGGCGCACGACGACGTACGTGATGGCGGCGGCGATCGCGATGACGGCCACGATCCAGAGCACCATGCCGAGCAGCCCGAGGACGGTCTCCATGACCACCGTAGAATAGCCTCATGCCGCGCGCCTGCGTCATCGTGCTGGACGCGGTTGGGGCGGGCGAGCTGCCGGACGCTCACGAGTACGGCGACGAGGGGTCGGACACCCTGGGCAACGTCGCGAAGGCGGTCGGCGGGCTCGACCTTCCCAACCTGGAGCAGCTCGGCCTCGGCAACGTCGAGGAGCTGCAGGGCTGCCCGCCCATCCAGGGCGCGCCTGCCGTGGCCGGCCGGCTCTTCGAGCGCTCCAAGGGGAAAGACACGACCACCGGCCACTGGGAGCTCATGGGGATCGTCACCCCGGTCGCCATGCCGACGTATCCGCACGGCTTCCCGGGCGCGCTGATCGAGGAGTTCGCGCACCGCACCGGGAGAGGCGTCATCGGCAACAAGGCAGCGTCGGGGACGGAGATCATCGAGGAGCTCGGGGAGGAGCACCAGCGGACGGGCAAGTGGATCGTCTACACGTCCGCCGACTCCGTCTTCCAGGTCGCCGCCCACGAGGAGACGATTCCGCTCGAGGAGCTCTACGAGGCGTGTGGGATCGCGCGGGAGATCCTCACCGGCCAGCACGCGGTGGGGCGCGTGATCGCGCGACCGTTCGTCGGTTCGCCGGGAAGCTACACCCGTACGCCGAACCGCCACGACTGGTCGCTCAAGCCGCGCCAGCCGAACTACCTGACCCTCGTGCGCGAGGCGGGGAACGAGGTGCACGGCGTCGGCAAGATCCACGACATCTTCGCCGGCGTGGACATCGACCACTCGAACCCGACGAAGTCGAACACCGACGGCATCAAGCAGACCGAGCGCCTGCTGCGGGAGATCGACCGCGGGCTCGTTTTCGTGAACCTCGTCGAGACGGACATGCTCTGGGGGCACCGGAACGATCCCGAGAACTTCCACCGCTGCCTGCAGGACTTCGACCGCCGCCTGCCCGACCTGCTCGACGCACTGCGGCCGGGCGACCTCCTCGTGCTGACGTCCGACCACGGCTGCGACCCGACGACGCCTTCGACCGACCACTCGCGCGAGCACGCGCTCTTTCTCGCGTACGTCGAGGGCAAGAACGCCGCCGGGCGGCGGCACGACGGCGAGTTCGCGGACGTCGGCGCGACGGTGAACGCCTGGCTGGGCGGCAAGGCGCCCGGGCGAGGCATCCCGGGCACGCCCGTGCTCGAGCCGTGAGCCCGCGGGACTCCCGGCTGAACGACGCCGACCTGGTCGCGCAGGAGTACGCGAGCGAGGAGCGCTTCCTCGCCCGCCGAGCCGCGCTCGTGGACTACGTCGAGGGCCCGAATGCGGAGGACCTCGCCCTCGACGCGATCGCGGCGGCAGCGCCGCGACGGGTGCTCGAGGTCGGCGCCGTGACCGGCCCCTTCCGGAGCCGAAGCCGCCACGCCGTCTTCGTGGCGGAGAAGGCACGATGATCCCGCCCGCCGAGGCCATCCAGCGCAAGCGCGACGGCGCCGAGCTCTCGGCCGATGAGATCGGCGAGCTCGTGCTCGCCTACGCACGCGACGAGGTGCCCGACTACCAGATGGCCGCCTTCTGCATGGCGACCTACTTCCAGGGACTGACGGCCGCCGAGACGCACGCGCTGACGGACGCGATGGTGCGGAGCGGCGAGACCGTCGACCTGTCGGTGCTCGGACGCAGGGTCGTCGACAAGCACTCGACGGGCGGGGTCGGCGACAAGACCTCGATCGCGCTCGGTCCGGTCGTGGCCGCCTGCGGCGTGCCGTTCGCGAAGATGAGCGGCCGGGGCCTCGGGCACACGGGCGGGACGCTCGACAAGCTCGAGTCCATCCCCGGTTTCCGGATCGAGCTCGGCGGCGACGAGTTCGTCCGCCAGGTGCAGGACGTCGGGATGGCCATCGTCGGGCAGACCGCCGACCTCGTCCCGGCGGACAAGAAGCTCTACGCCCTGCGGGACGTCACCGCGACCGTGGACATCATCCCGCTGATCGCATCGTCGATCATGTCGAAGAAGATCGCCGGGGGCGCCGACGCGATCGTCCTCGACGTCAAGGTCGGCGACGGCGCCTTCATGAAGAGCCTCGAGGAGGCGCGCGCGCTGGCCGGGACCATGGTCGAGCTCGGCCGGCTCGCCGGCCGTCGCGTGGTCTGCGAGCTCACCGACATGGACCAGCCGCTCGGGCGCGCGGTCGGCAACGCGCTCGAGATCCACGAGGTCCTCGACACGCTCGAGGGCTCGGGGCCGCCCGATCTCGTCGAGCTCGTGCTCGGCGCCGCCGCGCAGCTGCTCGCGCTCTCCGACCTGGACGTCGACCAGGCCGAGGGCCGCCGAAGGGCCGAGGAGGCGCTCGCGAGCGGCGCCGCGCGCGACCACTACGACCGCTGGGTGCGGGCGCAGGGCGGCGATCCGAGCCGGGAGGCCCTCCCGCGGGCGCCCGTCACCGCCCCCGTGCCGGCAGCGGCGGCGGGATTCGTCCAGGCGATCGCCACGACCGCCGTCGGGCTGGCCGCGCTCCACCTCGGAGCGGGTCGCGTCCGCAAAGACGACATGGTCGACCACGCGGTCGGCGTCGTGTGCCTCGCAAAGCGGGGCGACAGCATCGACGCGGGACAGCCGCTCGCCGAGGTGCACGCGCGCGACGAGCCGTCGGCGGCGCGGGCCGTCGAGGAGCTGGGCAGCTGCTACCGCATCGGGGACGAGGAGCCCGAGCGGAAGCCGATCGTCCTCGACGTCCTCTCCTGAGCGGCCGGAGGCCCGACGCGGATGCCGGAGCTACCCGAGGTCGAGACCATCCGCTCGAAGCTCGCGCCGAGCCTGACGGGGAGGAGGATCGAGCGGGTGGAGATCCGCGATCCTCGGCTGACGCGGCCCGAGCCGCCGGAGCTCGTCGCCGCCGCTCTCGAGGGAGAGCGAATCGCCGACGTGCGCAGGCGGGGCAAGTATTTGGTTGTCGCGTTGGAAAGCGGGCGGCACCTCCTCGTTCACCTACGGATGACCGGCAACGTCCTCCACCCGGCGCCCGAGGGAGCCGAGGACGATCCGTACGTACGGGCAGTCGTCAGCTTAGACAACCGGTCGGACATCATCTACCGGGACGTCCGCCGCTTCGGGACCTGGGAGCTTCTCGAGGCGGGCGAGCTGGACGAGTTCTTCGCCTCGCGGCGCCTCGGCAGCGAGCCGCTCGAGCGCGGCTTCACCGTGAAGCGCCTGGGGCGGGCGCTCGCAGGGCGCCGTGCGCCGGTCAAGTCCACGCTGCTCGACCAGCGCGCGGCGGCGGGCATCGGGAACATCTACGCCGACGAGGCCCTGTGGTATGCGCGCATCCATCCCCTCACGCCGGCCGGAGAGCTCGACGAGGGCGAGATCGCCGCTCTGCGGACGGGCATCCGCAAGGCGCTCCGCCTGGGTGTCCGGCGCCAGGGCGCGACCCTGCGCG
>JBOHAK010000375.1:0-10973 GCA_050697795.1 Gaiellaceae bacterium | reverse complement strand
CTGGGCGGCGCTGCACGACCGTCCGCCGGTGCCGAGACATCAGCCGCGACGATCGCCGCTCGAGCTCGAGCAGCGCATCCTCGAGGCACGCGCGTACGCGAAAGCAGGCCCGCTGATCGTCGCCTCTCAGCTCGGCCTGCCGGCCTCGACCGTGTGGAAGGTGCTCCGGCGCTACGGCGTCTCCCGCCTCCGCCGGCCTGCCCGCGGACTCGTCGTCCGCTACGAGCGCTCCCGGCCAGGTGAGCTCGTGCACGTCGACATCAAGCGCCTCGGCCGCTTCTGGACCGTGGGCAAGGCGATCCTCGGCGACGGCGTCAACCGCTCACGTCGAGCCGGCTGGCAGTACCTGCACCTGGCGATCGACGACCACTCCCGGCTTGCCTACGCAGAGCTCCTGCCGAGCGAGAGCCCTGCCGACTGCGTCGCCTTCCTACGCCGCGCCGTCGTCTGGTACACGGAGCGAGGTGTCGTCGTCGAACGCGTCCTCTCCGACAACGGCAACGGCTACCGCTCGCACGCCTGGGCCGCCGCCTGCGCCGAGCTCGGCGTCGCTCGTCGCTACACGCGCCCCCGCCGACCGCAGACGAACGGCAAGGCCGAGGCGCTCGTGAAGACGCTCCTCCGTGAGTGGGCGTACCGCTTCGCCTACGCGACCAGCGCACTCCGGGCGCAAGCGCTCCCCGGCTACCTGCGCTGGTACAACAGCCACCGACCGCACAGCTCGCTCGGCGGCCGACCGCCGATCACCCGCGTCTCACACGTCTGTGGGTCCCACATCTAGGCCGGCGCATTAGGCTGGGGCGGTGGCCCCCCGCTCGCTCTGGCTCCAGGAGGCGCTCGCGGCCGAGGACGCCGTCGCCTCCGTCGAGCTCCTCGAGGCGATTCGGGCCGATGTCTGCGTCGTGGGCGGGGGCTACACGGGACTGTGGACGGCGCTCCGCGTCCTGGACCTCGAGCCCGCAGCCTCGGTCGTCCTGCTCGAGGCCGACATCTGCGGCGGCGGCCCGTCCGGCCGGAACGGCGGCTTCGCGCTCTCGGGGTGGCCGAAGATCGAGACGCTCGTCAAGCGGGTCGGGGAGGAGGAGGCCTTCCGGCTCGTGCGCGCCTCGGCCGAGGCGGTCGCCGAGCTCGGCGCGTTCTGCGAGCGCGAGGGGATCGACGCGCACGTCCGGCGCTCGGGCTGGCTCTGGACGGCGACCTCCCCGGCGCAGCTCGGGGCCTGGGAGGGTGCCGTCGCGGCGGCGGAACAGGCCGGAGAGGGCCCTTTCGTGGCGATCTCGGCCGAGGAGGCGCAGCGGCGGACCGGCTCGCCCGCCCACCTGGGAGCCGTCTTCGAGGCCGGGGCGGCGACCGTGCAGCCGGCGCTTCTCGCGCGCGGCCTGCGCCGCGTCGCCGTGGAGCGCGGCATCCGGATCTTCGAGCACTCGCCCATGCTCGAGCTCGACCGCGGGCGCGGGGTCGCCTGGACGCCGTCGGGCTTCGTGGAGGCCGGCGCCTTCGTCCTCGCCACGGGCGCGTGGCTCGCCGGAGTTCCCGAGTTGCGGCGGGCCGTCGTGGCGGTCTCGAGCGACATGGTCGCCACGGCGCCGATCCCCGACCGCCTCGAGGAGGCCGGCTGGACGGGCGGCGAGGCGATCTCCAACAGCCGCCTGATGGTGCACTACTACCGCACGACGACGGACGGCCGGATCGCGTTCGGCCAGGGCGGCCACCGCCACGTGTTCGGCGGGCGAGTGGATGACGGGTTCTTCGGTGAGACCCCGCCCGCTACGCGCCGCGTGATCGAGGCGGATCTCGCCCGCCTCGTTCCCTTCGCGCGCGACGCCGGCGTCACCCACGCCTGGGGCGGGCCGATCGATCGCACGGTGGACGGGCTGCCGTTCTTCGGCCGCCTCCCGGGCACGGTGCCGATCGTGTACGGCGCCGGCTACTCGGGGAACGGCGTCGCGCCCAGCCTCACCGCAGGCAAGATCCTCGCGGCGAGCGCGCTCGGGCGGGACGACGAGTGGTCGGGGTGCGGCCTGAACCGCGGCGTCCACGGGCGCTTCCCGCCCGAGCCGGCGCGCTACCTGGGCGCGTTCGTCGTCCGCGCTGCCGTGCGGCGCAAGGAGGGGCGGGAGGACGACGGCCGGAGCGTCGACCCGCTCACCCGCAAGGTCGCCGGGCTCGCCCCGCAGGGCTTCTTCCGCGTCGCGCGCTGAGAAGGGAGAGGCCGGGCGCGAGGCCCGGCCTCTCCCAGCGGACCTAGACGTTCGTGAAGAGCAGGTGGTTGTTCGTCGTCGAGGACGACGTGACGACGCCCTTGGTCGTCAGGTTGAAGAGCGTGCTCCGCACGGTCGCGGGCGAGGCGCCCGGGTTCCCCTGCAGGTAGAGCGCTGCCACGCCGGCGGTGTGCGGCGTCGCCATGGACGTGCCGCTGATCGTGCGGGTCGCGGTCGTGCTCGTGTACCAGGCCGACGTGATCGAGACGCCGGGCGCGAACCAGTCGACACAGCTCCCGTAGTTCGCCCAGGATGCCTTGCGGTCGTTCGAGTCGGTGGCGCTGATCGTCATCGCCTCGCCGACGCGTGCGGGCGAGGAGTTGCACGCGTTCACGGCCATGCCGAAGATGTTTCCGTTCCCGGCCGCGACTGCGTAGCTGACGCCGTCGGCGATCGAGTTGCGGACCGCGGTGTCGAGCGCGGAGCTCGCCCCGCCGCCGAGGCTCATGTTCGCCACGGCGGGCTGGCCGGCCTGGTGGTTTCCGGTGACCCAGTTCACGCCGGCGATCACGCCCGAGGTGCTTCCGCTGCCGTTGCAGCCCAGGACGCGGACGCCGACGAGCGTGACGCCCTTGGCGACGCCGTACGTCGAGCCGCCGATCGTGCCGGCCACATGCGTCCCGTGGCCGTGGCAGTCGTCGGCCGGGCCGCCGTTCACGGCGTCGTAGCCGCTGACGGCGCGGCCGCCGAACTGGCTGTGGTTGAAGCGGATGCCGGTGTCGATCACGTAGGCCCGGACGCCGGCGCCCGTCTTGAAGTACGTATAGGTCCCGCTCAGCGGGCGCGATCGCTGGTCGATGCGGTCGAGGCCCCAGGGCGGGTTCGTCTGGGTCGTGAGGGCGTGGACGGTGCGGTCGGGCTCGACGAACGCGACGCGGTCGTCGGCGCGGACGGCGGCGAGGTCGGGCGGCGTCAGCCGGGCTGTGTAGCCTTTGAGAGCGGCGCCGTACACGCCGAGCACCTGCGCTCCCAGACGGCCGTGGGCGGCGGCCACGTTTGCCGCGCGGACGTCGTTCTCGAGCACGACGATGTACTGGCCCGGGATCGTCCGGGCCTGGCCGCCGGCGGCGGTCGCCAGAGCGGCGCCGGCGACGGCGGCGAGGACGAGGATCCTGCGCATGACTTCCTCCTCTACGAGGGACGAACGGCGAGTCGGAATCTACCGCGCTTTCGTGCCGTTCGTCACCAGGACGGCTCAGTCCAGCTCGAGGCCGAACCGGGGAAGTCGCCTCCGGGCTAGCCGGTTGAACGCCTCTTCGTACTCCTCGGCCGCCTCCCCGGCCAGCGTCTGCGTGTACCCGTCTCGGTACTCGACCAGCGCGTCGCGGGCCGCATCGACGAGATCGACGTAGTCGCCGTAGCGCTCCTCGGCCTCGTCGCGCGGAGCGGCGTCGTAGGCGGCGAGCGCCGTCTCGCAGTCGCGGATGAGCCCTGCGTGCTCGGTCTGGAAGAGTTCGAGCTGGCGCTCGACGAGCTCGACGAAGCGCCCGCCCACGCTCCGTACACTAGCCCGGTGCCCCAGCAGGTGATGCTGCCCCGGTTCTAGTGCGCCTTCTCGTCCGCAGCTGGAACCTCTACCACGGAAGGACGCACCCGCCGTCGGCGGACCTCCATCTCGAGCACATGGTCCGGGTCGTGACCGCCGACGCGCCCGACGCCGTCGCGCTCCAGGAGGTCCCGCTCTGGGCCGTGAGGCGTCTGGAGGCCTGGAGCGGCATGAGCGCGTCGTGGGCGATGACGATGCCCGCGCGCCTCGGTCCGCTCGCCCGGCGTGTGACCGACTCGGACCCACGGCGCTTCCGCTCGAGCTTCACGGGGCAGGCGAACGCGCTCCTCGTCAACCCGCACCTGGAGGCGGGGCGGCACCGGCGCGTCGTCTTGAACTCCGGCCTCTCGCGCTCGGACTGGCTCCTGCGTGGCGACCAGCGGCGCGTCTGCCACGCACTCGAGCTCGAGACACCGGACGGGCGCCTGGTGGTCGCGAACCTCCACGCCTCGAACAGCCCGGACCGGCGGCTCGTCGGCGAGGAGATCCAGCGGGCGGCCGCGTTCCTCGCCGACGCCGGACGGTGCGTGCTCTGCGGCGACTTCAACGTCCGGCGGCACACGGTGCCGGGGTTCACGGGGCCGCTCGGCGGGATCGACCAGGTCCTCGTCCGCGGGCTCACGCTGGCGCGCGGCCCCGAGGCCTGGGCCGAGGAGCGCCGTACCGTTGCGGGGGTCGTGCTCTCCGACCACGCGCCGGTGGAGGCGGTGGTCGAGTGGACCTCCTAGCCGTGCGCCGCGGGCTGCCTGTGCTGGAGCGGCACGCTTACCTGAACGCGGGCACTTTCGGCCCCGTCCCGCGCGCTAGCGTCGAGGCCATGCAGGAGGTCGAGGGCCGGGAGCTCGAGGAGGGCCGCTCGACCCACGCCTACTTCGAGCGCGTCATGGCCGAGCGCGACGAGCTGCGGGCACGGCTCGCCGCGCTCGTCGGGGCGCCCGTCGACTCCGTGGCGCTCACCTCCTCGACGACCGAGGGTTGCAACATCGTCCTCGCCGGTCTGGGCATCGGGCCGGGGGACGAGGTGGTGACGACGGACTCCGAGCACCCGGGGCTCTTCGGGGGCCTCGTCGTCTCCGGCGCGAGCATCCGTGCGGCGGCGATCCGCGACCGGCCGGCCGACGAGGCGCTCGCAGCGCTCGAGGCCGAGCTGAGCCCGCGCACGAAGCTGATCGCGGTCTCGCACGTGTCGTGGCTCACCGGCGCCGTCCTACCGATCCCCGAGCTCTCCGGGCGCGGCGTGCCCGTGCTCGTGGACGGCGCGCAGGCCGTCGGAACGATCCCCGTGGACGTGGCGGAGCTCGGCTGCGACTTCTACACCGTCTCTGCCCAGAAGTGGCTCCTCGGACCGGCTGCGACCGGCTGCCTGTACGTGCGTAACGATCGCCTGGAGGACGTCCGCGTGACCGCGCCCTCCTACCTCGGCTGGCAGCATCCGGAGTACGTGCTCGCGGAGAGCGCGCGCCGGTACGAGTCGACGTTCACCCCTGCGGCCTCCGTCTCCGGCCTGCTCGCGTCGCTGGCCTTTGCCGAGGAGGCGGGGGACGAGCGGTTCGCGCATGCCCGTGCGGCCGCCGAGCAGTGCCGGGAGCTCCTCGCCGAGCGCGGCGCCGAGGTCGTCACGGAGCCCGGCCAGGCCACGCTCGTCTCCTTCCGCGCGGCCGACCCGCCGGAGCTCGTCGAGGGGCTGGCCGCGGCCGGCGTGATCGTCCGCGACCTGCCGGGAAGGGGCCTCGTGCGGGCCTCCTGCGGCTTCTGGACGAGCGAGGACGACCTCGAGCGCCTGGCGGCCGGCCTCCCCTGACGCTCGGGCGCGGCCACCCGTAGGGACTCGTCCCCGCCGGGCGTGCCGGGGTCAGGCACCGTCATGGCCGCCATGGGCCGGTCTCAGTGCCGGCTTCCCGCCTGCGGCGCGGCCTCGGCTGCCTGGCCCGGGCCGGTTCGGGCGCGTCTCCACCGAGCGTGCCGGGGTCAGGCACCGGCATGGCCGCCACGGACAGCTCGGCCGAGGGATCGAAGGCCTACGCCGCGGCGGTGCGGAGGCCGAGCTCGCCCGCGATCGGGCGCATCGCGGTGACGACGTTGCGAATGTGGTCGTCGAGCTCGAGGCCGAGCAGCTCGGCGCCCGCGTAGACCTCGTCGCGATGCACGCCGGACGCGAAGGACGGCTGCTTGAGCTTCTTCTTCACCGACTTCGGCTCGAGCGTCTCGATCCCGTCCGGCCGCACGAGGCCGCAGGCGTGCACGAAGCCGGCGAGCTCGTCACAGGCGAAGAGGGTGCGCTTGAGCGGCGTGTCGCGCGGCAGCTCGAGGTGCTCGGCGTGGGAGAGCACCGCCTCGACGACCTCCTCCGGCCAGCCTTCCTCGCGCAGGATGGGCGCGCCGTCCTGCGGGTGCTCGTCGAGTGAGGGGTGCATCTCGTAGTCGAAGTCGTGGAGGAGCGCGACGGCGGCCCAGAGCTGCTCGTCCTCGCCCTGCTCGCGCGCATAGAAGCGCACGCTCGCCTCCACTGCGAGCGCGTGTCGGAGGAGGGCCTCGCTCTTCGTGTAGCGCGTGAGGGTTTCCCACGCGCGCTCGCGGGTGACCTCCATTCGGCCGAGTAGGATAGCCTCCTCGGTCGCGCGAGTCCTTCGACCCCGCCCCGAGCTCCGTGCCCGAGACCCTCGTCGCCGACACGTTGATGGAGTCCTTCGTCATCGAAGGCGGCCGCCCGCTCGACGGGGCGATCCGCGCGGCCGGGAACAAGAACGCGGCGCTCCCGATCGTCGCCGCAGCCCTCCTCACCGAGGAGCCGGTGACCCTCACCAACGTCCCGGCGATCCGCGACGTCGACACCATGCTCGCGCTCGCCGCCGACCTCGGCGTGGACGTCCGCGCCGTGGGGGACGGGGTGGTCCGGATCCATGCGGCCGACGTCTCGAAACGGGAGCTCGACGAGGAGCTCTGCGCCCGGATCCGTGCGTCCATCCTCCTCGCCGGCCCGCTCCTCGCGCGCTGGGGCGAGGCGATCGTGCCGCCGCCGGGCGGCGACGTGATCGGCCGCCGCCGGCTCGACACCCACATCCACGCATTCGTGCGCCTGGGAGCGGAGGTGCGGGCCAACCGCCGCTTCCACATGCGGACGGACGGGCTCGTGGGCGCGCACATCTTCCTCGACGAGGCCTCGGTCACGGGCACGGAGAACGCCGTCACCGCCGCGGTGCTAGCCCGCGGCGAGACGACCATCGTGAACGCGGCGTGCGAGCCCCACGTCCAGGACCTCTGCCACTTCCTCGTCTCTCTCGGCGCGGACATCGACGGCATCGGCTCGAACGTCCTCACCGTCCGCGGCGTGGAGCGGCTGCACGGCGGCGAGTGGCGCATCTGCCCTGACCACATCGAGGTGGCGAGCTTCGTCGGGCTCGGCGCGGTGACCGACGGCGAGATGGTCATCGAGGACGTCGTCCCCGACCACCTCGTCGGCGTCTGGCATGCCTTCGAGCGGCTGGGCATCGCCTGGGAGCTCGACGGGACGTCGGTGCGCGTGCCCGGAGGCCAGGAGCTTGTCATCAAGGACGACCTGGGCGCGCAGATCCCGAAGGTCGAGGACGGGCCATGGCCGGCGTTCCCGGCCGACCTGACCTCGATAGCGCTCGCCGTGGCGACACAGGCGCGTGGCACCGTCCTCATCTTCGAGAAGATGTTCGAGAACCGGCTCTTCTTCGTGGACAAGCTCGTGAACATGGGAGCGCGGATCATCCTCTGCGATCCCCACCGCGCCGTCGTCAACGGGCCCGCGAAGCTCTACGGGGAGCGCCTCGAGAGCCCGGACATCCGAGCCGGGATGGCGATGCTGATCGCGAGCCTCTGCGCCGAGGGGCGCTCGACGATCGGCAACATCGGCCAGATCGACCGCGGCTACGAACGGATCGACGAGCGCCTGCGGGCGCTCGGCGCGAGCATCGAGAGAGTGGAGGCCTAGTCAGCCATGAACAAGCAGGCAGTCCGGACCGAGAAGGCGCCCGCGCCGTTCCAGGGGGCGCCCTACTCGCAGGGCATCGTCGCCGGCGACCTCGTCTTCGTCTCCGGCCAGTTGGGCATCGACCCGGCCGGGGGCCACGTCGTCGAGGGCGGGATCGTCGAGCAGACCGAGCAGACGATGAAGAACCTCGCCGCCGTCCTCGAGGCGGCCGAATCGAGCCTGGAGAACGCGGTCATGGTGTCGATCTTCCTCGTCGACCTCGGCGACTTCCAGGCGATGAACGAGGTCTACGCCCGGCACCTGACCGAGCCGTACCCGGCGCGTGCGACGGTCCAGATCGCCGCGCTGCCCTCGGGCGCCCGCGTCGAGATCGCGGTCGTCGCCCACCGCTGAGCGGCGGGAGGCCGCTACCGGGTGCGCCGGACCGACTGGCGCAGGTACGCGGTGGTGAAGCCGGCCTTGGTGACGCGGTAGGTCACCTGGCCCGGATAGCGCGTCGCGCGGATCCGGAACGTGACCTTGCCGAGGGAGCTCGTGCGCTTCGTCACGATCCGCACGCCGGCGCCGGAGACGCGCACGGCGGCCAGGGCGACAGGCGCCAGCGTGGCCCGGTTGCGCACGGTGATGGTGACGCTACGGTCGACACGCCGGACCGGATAGCCCCTGGCCGCGAGCCGGAAGCGCTTGTCCGCGGTCGGAGTTCCGCCTCCGCCGCTCGAGGCCGTCCGGCTGAACGTTCCCGTCGCCGACCACCTGAGCCCGACGAACAGATGCCCGTTCTCGGCCTCGGCCTGCACCCGCCAGTAGAGCGTCGTCCCGGTCGGGTACGCCGTGCTGCTCGTGTAGGCGGTCGAGTCGGTGACGGCGCCGTTCGAGGTCGATCCCTGCTCGGCGAGCACGTTCACGAACGTCGGATCCTCGGAGACCTGGAGGCGGTAGCGCCGCGCCCCGACCACCGGCGTCCAGTGGAAGACCGTGGCCGCGGCCGACACGACCGTGCCGTTGGCGGGTCCGAGGAGGCTCGCCGGGGTGGCCTGCTTCGTGAACGGCTGCGGGTTGCTCGAGACCGTGTCCGTCGAGACGCCGTGGCCGTTGGCCTGGGCGGCCGGGAGGACGGCCCAGTAGTAGTCGCTCGTCTCGTCCGCGTAGCCGGTCGTCGTCGTATGCGTCCGCGGCGCGTAGGCCGTCACGCGCGTGTAGGCGTAGTCCACGACGGTCGTGAACTGGGGATCGCGCGCGACGACGACGAAGTAGCTCTGCGCGCCCGGGACCGCGCTCCACGTGAAGACGGGCATGCGTCCCACGGTCGAGTCGCTCACCGGACGGAGGTAGTCGCCGGCGACCGGGTTGCAGGGGGTGCACGCGGCGACGGCGGGCGGGCCGGACCAGGAGAAGGCGGAGACGTTGTTGGCCGGCAGGTACGTCCAGTCGCCGAAGATCTCCGGTCCGCCGATCTGGGCGGATGAGAGGTCGACCGGACGCACCCGGACGCAGTAGGCCTGGCCGACGTCGAGATGCGTGATGAGATCGTCCTCGGGCGCCTCGCCGTTGGCGAGCGGGTCGGCGTTGATCCCGCGGCTCCAGCCGAGCGGCGTCCAGCCCGCGGTCGCCGTCCGCTTGTCCCAGCGCACACCCCCCGAGGCCGACCAGTCGCAGGCGCCGGCGGTAAAGGGCGCGACGCCGACCTGGTAGCTGGAGGCCCCCGGCACCGGATCCCAGAGGACGACCGGCGTGGCCACGGACGACCCTTCGGGAAGCGTGTCGAAGTTCGCGTCCACGAGGCGCAGATTCACGACGCTGGGGACAACGGCCGGGGCGCTGGCGAAGTCCTTCGTGAAGGAGGGCCCGGCCGTCCACGGGCCCGCGGCGTCCGCGGCGTCCACAGCGCGGACGCGCCAGAAGTACGTGTTGTTCGAGAGCACGAGGGCCGGCGAATACGCCGTCCCGAACGTCGTCATCGGCTCGAGGAAGTTGATGTTCGAGCAGCACACCTTCGAGCCCGGCGCAAAGAAGTCGGTCGAGTTGATCTCGACCTCGTAGCCCCTCGCCCCGGTGACGGCAGTCCACGTGAACTGCGGGTCGTAGACGCCCGGGTCGGCGAGGAGATCGGCGACGGCGAGACCGGTCGGAGCGCCGGGAGCGGCCTGCGCGGGCGCGGCGGCGCCGAGCGCCAGAACGACTGTGACGATGACGATGCGCAGCTGGACGGA
Organism: Gaiellaceae bacterium; assembly: GCA_050697795.1. Taxonomy (GTDB): domain Bacteria; phylum Actinomycetota; class Thermoleophilia; order Gaiellales; family Gaiellaceae; genus JAIBJN01. The sequence goes on along the minus strand of JBOHAK010000375.1, from coordinate 998 downwards.
CACTTGACGGCTGACCCCCTGTGATGGCTTTGCCGGAGCCCGCTCTCCGGTTCTCGGAGCCTGCTTCCGGGTGGCAACCCGCGCATCCCCACGAAGGGGGATCGACGGCGCGCGGGTGAACCGGGTTCTAACCTTCAGCCGTGGACGTCATCGTCTCGCACGCGAATACGGACTTCGACGCGCTCGCCGCGATGCTCGCCGCACGGCGGCTCTACCCGGGCGCGGTCATCGCCCTCTCGGGCTCCCTCAACCGCAACGTGCGCGAGTTCTACCGCCTGCACGCGGACGAGCTCGAGCTCGCGGAGCCCGGTCGCCTCGACCTCGGCGCGATCCGCCGGCTCGTGATCGTCGAAACCGTCCAGCCCGAACGGCTCGGCGAGTTCGAGCGCGTTGCGCGGGACCCGTCCGTCGAGGTCGTCGTCTTCGACCACCACACGGGGGAGACGCCCGACTGGGTGAAGCCCGAGAACCTCGTGCTCTCGGAGGACGCCGCGCTCACGACGACGCTCGTCGGCATCCTCGCGGAGCGGGAGCTCGAGCCGACGCCGCTCGAGGCAACCGTGTTCGCGCTCGGGATCCACGAGGACACCGGCTCGCTCGGCTACCCGGGCGTGGGGAGGCGCGACGCGGAGGCGCTCGCCTGGTGCCTGCGGCACGGGGCGAGCCAGGACATGGTGGCCCAGTACCTGCGCTCGCCGCTCGCCGAGGAGGAGCGCGCTCTCCTCGACGGGCTCGTCTCCGCGCTCGAGACGCACTCGGCCGGCGGGCTCGAGGTTCTCGTCGCCGCCCTCTCCTGGCCTGAGTACGTCGACGGCATCTCCAACCTCGCGCACAAGATCGTCGACCTCACCGACGCGCGCGCGCTCGTCTGCCTCGTGGAGATGGACGGGCGCGTGTTCTGCGTCGTCCGGACGCGCGTCGCCGAGCTCGACGCCGCCGCGGTCGCCGCCGCGCTCGGGGGCGGCGGTCACGCCCAAGCCGCCTCCGCCGTCCACCGG
>JBOHAK010000374.1:0-2641 GCA_050697795.1 Gaiellaceae bacterium | reverse complement strand
ACGTCCTCGCCCTCGAGGTTGTCCTCCTTCTCCTTCAGGAGGCCCTTCTCACGGGCATACCTGTTGATCGTCCCCGTGAGCGCGGCCTTGAAGCCGGAGAGGTGGGTGCCGCCCTCGTGGGTGTTGATGTTGTTGGCGAACGAGAACACCGACTCGACGTACGAGGTGTTCCACTGCATCGCCACCTCGACCGTTCCCTGCTCGGTCGAGCCCTCGAAGTAGACGATGTGCTTGTGCACGGCGTCCTTCGCGTCGTTCACGAAGGCGACGAAGTCGCGGATGCCGCCCTCGGCATGGAACTCGTGCCGTTCCCCGGCCTCCCGCTCGTCCACGAACACGATCCGCAGACCGCGAGTCAGGAACGCGGTCTCGCGGAAGCGCTGCACGAGCGTCTGGGAGGAGAAGTCGATCTCCTCGAAGATGTCCGCGTCCGGGAAGAAGGAGATCGTCGTCCCGGTGTCGCCCTTCTCCGCTTTCCCGACGACCTGCATGTCCGCGTCGGGAGCGCCGCGGGCGAACTCCTGGCGGTAGACCTTGCCGTCGCGGCGGACCTCCGCGACGAGCCACTCCGACAGGGCGTTCACGACCGACACCCCGACGCCGTGCAGACCGCCCGAGACCTTGTAGCCGCTGCCGCCGAACTTCCCGCCCGCGTGCAGCTTCGTCAGGACGACCTCGAGAGCGGGCCGGCCCTGGTCGGCCATCACGTCGACCGGGATGCCCGAGCCGTAGTCGCGGACGCAGACCGAGTTGTCCGGCCGGATGGTGACTTCGATGCGGTCGTTGCGTCCTGCAAGCGCCTCGTCGACCGAGTTGTCGACCACCTCGTAGATCAGGTGATGCAGCCCGCGCGCGCCGGTCGAGCCGATGTACATGCCGGGGCGCAGACGGACGGGCTCGAGGCCCTCGAGAACGGTGATGTCTTTGGCGTCATACGTGGTCCTGGCCATAAAAAAATCCCTGCAAGTTGGGGATTTTTACCTCGTCCTCAGTGTATCAGATCGGACGGTCGGCAGAGTGGGCCTCCGCGGCCGCGAGGGAGGCTGTCGCGGCGCGCGCGACGGCCTCGCGCAGGGCGGGATCGTCGATCTCCGACGCGACCTGCTCGCCGGCCGCTCGCGCTGCCGGCGACGGAATTGGCGCGGTCCGTGCGGAACTCTCCACATCTTCCAGGCCGGGCTCCGGCAGGCGGCCGGGCGCGAAGCGGAGGACGTCCGGGGCAGACGGGCCGAGCCGCTCCGAGAGACGCTCGCGGACCGTCGCGGCGAGGTGCGTCAGCTCGAAGGCCCACGCGCTCGAGCTGGTGGCGACGTGCAGGGTCCCGTCCCGCGCGATCCGGGCCGGCCACGCGTTGGCCGCGATCGCAGGGCCGACCGCCTCGGGCCAGGCCTCGACCACCTCACCGATCGCCCCTGCGGGGCCGAGCCGCCCCAGCTCGCGGCGCAGCTCGTGGCCGAGCGGCTCGAGACCGCTCACGGCGCCGTCTCCGCGACGCTCGCCGTTCCTTCGCGCCGCACCTCCACGACCTGGGCCGGCGACGGGCCGTGCACGGGCACCGCGTCCCGGCTCGTCGCGCTGACGAGCGTCTGGCCGCCCGCCGGGAGCGACGCCAGGAGGGCGCGCCTGCGATCGTCGTCCAGCTCGCTGAGCACGTCGTCCAGGAGGAGCAGGGGCGGCGCCCCGCGGAGCTCGCCGAGCACGGCCGCCTCGGAGAGGACGAGCGCGAGCACGGCCGTGCGCTGCTCCCCCTGCGAGCCGAAGCCGCGCAGCTCGCGCTCGCCGGCCCGGATCTCGACATCCCGAAGATGAGGGCCCAGGCCCGTCGTGCCGCGCTCGAGGTCACGGGCGAGCCGCCCGGCGAGCTCCTCCAGAGACAGGCCGCGCTCGACGTAGGCGAGGGACGCGTCTGCCAGACCCAGCGCGGCCGCGTGCTCCGCGAATCCGGGAGCGAGGAGGGCAGCGAGTCGCGCGCGCGCCGCATCGAGCTCCCCTCCGAGCGCCGCGACCCGCTCGGTCCACGGCTCGACCGCCTCCCTCGTCGAGGCGCCCGCGCGCGTGCGGCGCAGCGCCTCGTTTCGCTGCGCGAGCGCGCGGCCGTACTCGCCCGGGAGGCCGGCCCGGGAGGGGAAGACCCGCCCGAGCATGCGGTCGACGTACGCGCGACGCACCGCCGGCCCGCCCTTCACAACTGCGAGCCGGTCCGGCACGAAGACGAGCGCGGCGAGCCGCGAGCGCAGCTCCTCGGCCGACGCGGCGAGGGCACCGTTCAAGAGGATCCGCTTGCCCTCCCCCGGCGCCACCGTCACCTCCGTCCCGACCGACGCGTCCCCCTCCCGGCCGTCGAGCCGGACCCGCGCGGCCTGCTCCCCAAAGCGGACGAGCCTCGGCTCGGCACGGGTGCGGGGCGAGAAGCCCTGCGCGCCGACGTGGATCGCCTCGAGCAGGTTCGTCTTGCCAGCGCCGTTCGGGCCGACGAACGCGGTGAGGCCGGGGGCGAGGGCCATGTCGGTGCGCTCGTAGCTGCGGAAGTCCTCGAGGACGATCCGGCGGATGTTCATCCAGCGACCGGAGTTCGGCCGCTCACCGTCGCGAGGGCTTAGGTTGGGATCCGGAGCGGCATCACGACGTGGAGGTACGACTC
>JBOHAK010000373.1:0-1591 GCA_050697795.1 Gaiellaceae bacterium | reverse complement strand
GTACGACCCAGTGATCGGCGTCGAGTGGGGCCGCCGCGCCAAGGAGCAACTCGAGCAGGCGGGCGCCGACGTGCTCGACCGCGAGTACCCGCTGCCCCATACGGTCGACGCCGGCTTCCTCGCCGAGCTGCGACCGTGGGTCGCGCAGGCCGTAGCGGCTGACCGGGTCGCGCGGTCGAACTAGTTCGGTTACTGTCGCGGCGCGTGGCGCGGCGGGTCACCGAGCGGAAGAGCGAGCAGGCCGGGGCGGGCAACGGGTCGGCGCAGGCGGAGTGGCTGGCCGAGCTCGAGGAGCTGAAGACGACCCTGCGCGAGCGCGCCGAGGCGATCGGCCGCCGGGAGCGCGACCTCGAGCGCGAGGAGCGCCGTCTCGGGCTCCGCAAGCGGCGTCTGGCCCGGCGGTTCCGGTCTCTGCGCGCCCAACGAAATTGGTTTCTGCCGCTCACCGAGCGCAAGCAGGCTCCCAGCGAGGACGTGCAGGCGGCGCTTGACCGGCGCGCCCGGGAGATTGCCGAGCACGAGCGCGCTCTCGAGCTGCGGATCGAGGAGGTCGAGGCACGCGCCGCCGAGCTTCGAGCCCTTGAAGACGCCGTCGATGCGACCCGCGCCGATCTCGACGCACGCGTCGCGGACCTCAAGGGCCGCGCCGCCGAGCTCGACGGTCGCGTCGAGGAGATCGACAGGCGTGCGCAGGAAGTCGATGAAAGCGAGCGGCGGCTGCCGGATCTGGAGGGACGCGCCGCCGAGGTCGATGCGTCAACCGCGGCTCAGCGCGAGACGGCCGCCGACCTGGAGCGGCGTGAAGCGGAGCTCGCGCGCCGCGCGGGAGAGCTCGAGGCCCGCGAACGACTCCTGCCCGACATCGAAGCGCGGGCCGCGGAGCTCGAGCAGCGAGCCGCAGACCTCGTGGACCGCGAGGATGCGCTTCCCGCACGATCGTCCTCTCTCGACGAGCGCGAGCGCGATCTAGAGACGCGCGAGGCGGAGGCGAAGGAGCGCGAGACAGTCCTTGGCCGCCGGAGCGAAGAGCTGGACGCGAAGGCGCTGGCAGCCGGGGAGGCCGAGGGCGACCTCGACCGCCGCACAGTCGCGCTCGATGAGCGCGCAGGCCGGCTCGACGAGCAGGAGCGCGACCTCGCGCGCCGAGAAGAAGCGCTGGCAGCGCAGGGCGAAGAGCTCCAGCAGAAGGAGCGCAAGCTGCGGCGGAAGCGCGGTCTCGTTCCGAGACGGGCCGAGGCCGATCAGGCCCGTGGCGACGATGCCTACCGCGAAACCGCCCTCTCGGCCCGAGAGCGCGATCTCGAGACCCGGGCGTCCGAGGTGGAAGCAGTCGAGCTGCGGCTAGCAGAGCAGCGCGAGCAGCTGGACGAGCGACAGAGCACGCTGACGGAGGTCGAGCGCACGCTCGCGAGGCTGCGGGCCGACTTCGAGCTCGAGCAGCAGGCTGCGGCCGAGAGCGCGCGGGCAGCCGACGCGCGGTCGAAGCAACTGGCCGAACGGCAGCGAGACCTCGCCGAGGCGGAAGCCGACTTCGGCGCGCGGACGGCGGCGCTTGCCCGCCGAGAGCGTGAGGTCGAGGCCGCCGAGCGCG
>JBOHAK010000372.1:0-2051 GCA_050697795.1 Gaiellaceae bacterium | reverse complement strand
GGCCGAGCTCCTCGAGGCCCAGGGCTACGGCGTGATCGTCTCGCCAGCCTTCGAGGATTAAGTGCCCTTCCAGGCGATGCCCGCCGCACTTCTGCCCCGCGATCACGCGGCGCCGGAGCGCACCCTCGCCCTCACCAAGGCTTCCTCAGCCTTGGCTTCGGTCGAGTGCGAACTCCGGCTTGGTGCTCGCGACGCAGAAGCGGGGCAGCATCACCTGAAGAGGCACCCGTGAAAATCGAGCCGGCGGCGGCGGTCAGGGGCGACATCGCCGTTCCGGGCGACAAGTCCATCTCCCACCGCGCGCTCCTCCTCGCGGCGATCGCCGACGGCGAGAGCGAGATCGACGGCTTCGGGGCCTCCGAGGACACGCTCTCGACGGTCGCGGCGCTGCGGGCGCTGGGCGCGGGCGTCTCCGTGGAGGGCGAGCGGGTGCTGGTCGGCGGCGTCGGGCTCCGCGGCCTGCGCGAGCCCGCCGGGCCGCTCGACTGCGGGAACGCGGGCACGCTCATGCGGCTCCTCCCGGGCATCCTCGCGGGGCAGGAGGGCCGCTTCGAGCTGACCGGGGACGAGTCGCTCGGCGGGCGGCCGATGGAGCGGATCGCCGAGCCGCTGCGGGCGATGGGAGCGCGGGTGGAGACGACGGACGGTCATGCGCCGCTCGCCGTCGAGGGCGGCGCGCTCGCCCCGGTGCGCTGGGAGCTCCCGGTGGCGAGCGCCCAGGTGAAGTCGTGCGTCCTCCTCGCCGGGCTCTACGCGGGCGACGGCCCCACGGTCGCCGTGGAGCCGTTCCCGAGCCGGGACCACACCGAGCGCCTGCTCGAGGCGGCGGGCGCGCGCCTGAGGAGGAAGCCGCGCGAGGCCGCCGTCTGGCCGGCCGAGCGGCTGCGCCCGCTCTCGCTCGAGATCCCCGGCGACTTCTCCTCGGCGGCGCCGTTCGTGCTGGCGGCCACGCTCCTGGCGGGCTCCGAGCTGCGGCTGCACGGCGTCGGGACGAACCCGACGCGCACCGGCTTCCTCGCCGTGCTGGAGCGGATGGGAGCGCGCGTCTCCGTCTTCAACCGGCGCGCCGCGGGCGGCGAGCCGGTCGCCGACCTCGAGGTGCACTCGGCCGAGCTCACGGCGACGGAGGTGGGGGAGGAGGAGGTGCCGGCGCTCCTCGACGAGCTGCCCCTCTTCGCCCTCGCGGCCGCGATGGCGCGCGGCGACAGCGTCGTGCGGGGTGCGGCGGAGCTGCGCGTGAAGGAGTCGGACCGTCTCGAGACCGTGAAAGATGCGCTGCGGCCACTGGGCGTGCGCGTCGAGACGCGTCATGATGGCCTCCGGGTTCGTGGGGTGCCCTCCCGCCCTAAGGGTGGGGGCGTGGTGGATGCCGCCGGCGACCACCGGATCGCCATGCTGGGGGCGATCGCGGGGCTCGTCTCGCGCGAGGCCGTCGAGCTGAAGGGGGCCGAGAGCGCCGCTGTAAGCTTCCCCGACTTCTTCGCCATGCTCGACTCCCTCGCCCTCCGATGACGCGACGGCGGCAGCGGTGATCGTCGCCATCGACGGCCCGGCCGGCTCCGGGAAGAGCACGGTCGCCCGCGGGCTCGCCGCCAGGCTCGGCTTCCGCTACCTCGACACCGGGGCGATGTACCGCGCCCTCACGTGGCTCGCGCTCGAGCGCGGCGTCGAGCTCGAGGACGAGGAGGCGCTGGCGGAGATCGCGCACGACCACCCGATCGCGTTCGAGGGCGACCGCGTGTGGATCGGGGGCGACGACGTCACCACGGCGATCCGGGGGGCGCACATCGACCGCGTGGTCTCGACCGTCGCGCGCCATCCTCAGGTGCGGGCGATCATGCGCGACCGCCAGCGCGAGCTCGCCGAGGGCGGCGACGCGGTCATCGAGGGCCGAGACATCGGCACGGTCGTCTGCCCCGACGCCGAGGTGAAGGTCTTCCTCGTCGCCGAGGCGGCCGAGCGGGCGCGGCGACGCCAGGCGGAGCGGCCCGAGATCGGCGCGGAGGCGCTCGCCACCGACCTGCGCCTGCGCGACGAGCGCGATGCCGCGC
>JBOHAK010000371.1:0-2031 GCA_050697795.1 Gaiellaceae bacterium | reverse complement strand
AACATCGCCGCCGACATGCCGAACCCGGCGCAGCCGGTGCTCCATCCGGGCACCGGGGAGCCCGTCGGCCCGGACGACCTCGCGCCACTCTTCCCCATGGACCTCATCCTCCAGGAGGTCTCGCAGGCTGCGCGCTCGACGAGCCCCTGGTCTTCGAGCCCCTCGAGGAGGCGCGTGATGCCCGACGCCGTGAGCAGCACGCGTCCGGCGAGGTCCACCCGCCGCAACCTCTTCTCGGGCTCGCGCTGGAGGTGGAGCAGGACCTCGTAGTCGTTGATCGTCAGGCCGTGCTCGGCGACGAGGTCGGCCGAGAGCTCGCGCGTGAGCGCCGCGTGCGCCCGCAGGAAGCGGACCCACGCCTCGAGCTGACGCTCCCGGGGGAGAACCGGCGTGCTCATTCTCTTACTGTAGTAGACGAGCTAGGAGGGCTTGGCGGCGCAGACCATGTTTCGTCAAGCCCTCCTACGGCGCCAGGGCGCGTGTGAGGACGTCGCGCAGCGCCCGCTGGTCGGCGGCCGAGAGCGCGGCGATCTCGGGCGGCGGTGCGCTCATCAGCTCGACGACCCGCTCGCGGACACCGGCGCCCGCCTCCGTCAGCGCCAGCGTCTTCACGCGCCGGTCCAGTCCGGGGCGGCGCTCGACGAGCCCGCGCGCCTCGAGGCGGTCGACGATGCCGGTGACGTTGGAGGCGTGGCAGTAGAGCGCGTCGGCGAGCTCGCTCATGGCGAGCGGCCGGTCGGGCTCGAGGAGCCGCAACGCGTGTCCCTGGGCAGGCGTGAGCTCGAGCTCGGCGAGGGCCGCCGAGAGGCGGCCGTGCTTCTTCCGGCCCAGCTCGAAGAGGAGCTTCCAGGCCTCGCGGGCGAAGGGCGGCGCTTCCTTCACGGTCGTGGCCATGCTCGGCATGATACTTGAGAGCATAAATACTTGACAAGCTCAACTATCGAGGTAGGGTACCGAAGATGCGCGATGAGCACGGCATCCAGGCGGACGGGCTGGTGCGCGAGTTCAAGGGCGGCATCCGCGCCGTGGACGGGATCCGGCTTGCGGTCTCGCCCGGAGAGATCTACGGCTTCCTCGGTCCCAACGGCGCGGGCAAGTCCACGACCGTTCACATGCTGACGACGCTGCTCCCGCCCACCTCCGGCACGGCGTGCGTGGCCGGCTTCGACGTCGCGCGCGAGGGCGCGAGCGTCAGGACGGCGATCGGCGCGGCGCTCCAGGAGGCCGCGCTCGACCCGCTCCTCACCGGGCGGGAGCACCTGCGCCTTCAGACCGCGCTCCACGGGATGCCGAAGGCCGAGCGCCGGGAACGTACGGAGGCGCTCCTCGAGCGCGTCGGCCTCACGCAGGCCGCCGACCGCAAGGTGCAGACGTACTCGGGCGGGATGAAGCGCCGCCTCGACCTGGCGCTCGCGCTGGCGCACGAGCCCGCGATCCTCTTCCTCGACGAGCCGACGACCGGTCTCGACCCGCAGAGCCGGAACGCGCTCTGGTCGGAGGTCGCTCGGCTCTCGCGGGACGAGGGCGTCACCGTCTTCCTGACGACGCAGTACCTCGAGGAGGCCGACGTGCTCGCCGACCGCGTCGGGATCATCGACCACGGCCGCATCGTCGCCGAGGGGACACCGGCCGCGCTCAAGGCGGAGATCGGACGCCCGAGCGTGGAGGCGATCCCGGCGGAGGCGGCCGACCGGGTCGCGGTGGCCCGGACGCTCGAACGCTTCGGCCGGCCGGTGCCCGGGTCGCCGAAGGGCGTCACGGTGCGCCTCGACGGCGGCGAGGAGGCGCTCGCCGACGTCGTGCGCGCGCTCGACGCGGAGGGCCTCCATCTCGCGCACCTCCAACTCCACGCGCCCACGCTCGACGACGTGTTCCTGGCGAAGACGGGCCGCTCCCTCGAGGGGGCCGGCGAGGAGGCGGGGCCGGAGCCCGAGCCCGAGCCGGTGCCGGCTTGACGCAGCCGCTCCTCCTCCAGGTCGGCCACCTCGCCCGCCGCTCGGTCGTGCGGACGCTGCGGCAGCCGGTGAACGT
>JBOHAK010000370.1:0-2350 GCA_050697795.1 Gaiellaceae bacterium | reverse complement strand
CGGCGTGCCCGTCTTCCGCGAGGTCGAGGCCGCCGTGTGGACGGCTGCGCGTCTGGCGCGGACGACGCCGGCGGCGCTCCTGGCCGTGCCCGAGCTGCCGGATGCGGCGGGCCCGGTCGCCGGCGAGCAGGACTACTTCGCCGCGCGCGCGCTCCTGGCCGGGGCGAGCATCCCGTTCGCGGAGGCGCGGCAGGTGGCAGGCGTCCAGGAGGCCCTCGCCGCGGCCGCCGAGCTCGGCTACCCGGTCGTCCTGAAGGCGGTCGGCCGCCTGCACAAGTCGGACGCGGGCGGCGTCGCCGTCGGCCTCGCCGACCCGAGGGAGCTCGCGGAGGCGCTCACGCGGATGGAGGGCGCTCTGGCGCCTCCGTGGTACTCGGTCGAGCGGCTGGCGCCGCTCTCGGAGGGCATCGAGCTGATCGTGGGCGCGAAGCGCGATCCCCGCTTCGGCCCCGTCCTGCTCGTCGGCGCCGGCGGGCTCTACGCCGAGGTGGTCGTGGACGCGGCAGTCGCGCTCGCCCCCGCGTCCGAGGCGTCGGCGGAGGCTCTCTTCCGCTCGCTCCGAGTCGCACCGCTCCTCGACGGTGCGCGCGGTCGCCCGGCGGTGGACGTCCGGGCGGCGGCCCGGTCGGCCGCGGCCCTGTCCCGGTTCGCCGCGGAGCATCCCGAGATCGCCGAGGTCGAGGTCAACCCTCTGCTCGTCACGCGGGAGGGCGCGCTCGGGCTCGACGCGCGTATCGTCCCGGTCGACGATGCTCCCTGAGGGCACCTTCGAGGGCAAGACGGCGATCGTCACGGGCGGCGGCACGGGCCTGGGGCGGGCAATCGCGCTCGAGCTCGGCCGGCTCGGGGCGGCCGTCACGGTGGCCGGGAGGCGGCCGGAGCCGCTCGAGGAGACGGTCGCGCTCCTGGGTGAAAAGGGGCTCGCCGTCTCGACGGACGTGCGCGACCCGGACGCGGTTGACGCGCTCGTCGCCGCCACCGTGGAGCGGTTCGGACGCGTGGACGTCCTCGTCAACAACGCGGCCGGGAACTTCGTCGTGCGCGGCGAGGACCTGTCCCCGAACGGCTGGCGCGCGGTGGTCGCCATCGTCCTCGACGGGGGCTTCCTCTGCGCGCGCGCAGCCGGGAAGCGGATGATCGAGCAGGGCGACGGCGGCGCGATCCTGAGCGTGATCGCGAGCTACGCCTGGACGGGCGGCCCGGGCACGGTGCACTCCGCCGCGGCCAAGGCGGGGCTTCTGGCGATGACGCGCACGCTCGCCGTCGAATGGGCCCCACACGGCATCCGCGTCAACACGATCTGCCCGGGCCCGACCGACACGGAGGGGGCGGGCCAGGCCCTCTGGCCGACGGAGGAGGATCGCGCGCGTGTGGCCGCCACGGTCCCCGCGGGCCGCCTGGCGACCCCGGAGGAGATCGCCGCCTGGGCCGCCGCGCTCTGCTCTCCGGCGGCGGGCTACATCACCGGCGAGAACCTGACGATCGACGGCGGCCACTGGCTCGAGCAGGAGAGCTACCTGCCGGCGCTCAAGCCGCGCGACTAGCGGCGTCCTTTCCTTCCAGGCGAAGTCCCTCTGGGCAGGTCGACCTGCGTCGTTTGACCAGGCCTCCGTTGGACGTGCCGGGGTCAGGCACCGTCGTGTCTGCAACGGCCAACCTGGCACCGCGCAGAGGCTCCGGCGAAGCCCGCGGAGCGCATCTGGCCGCGGCCGCGGCAGGCCTGCTCGTCGCGCCACCGGGGTCAGACCCCGCCAAGGCCGTGAAGGCCAGGTCCCCGTCGTGTCCGCGGAGGCCGTGTCGGGGTCAGGCACCGACGCGTCCGGCGCGGCCATGTCTGGGCACCTGGCGGAGCGGACTCACCTGTGGCGCACCGTCCATGAGAAACGCGTCCGAGAAGGTCGTGCCGGGGTCAGGCGCCGACGTGGCCGCGGCGGGCAGGTGGCGGCGTGTCTGCGGTGGCCATGCCGGGGTCAGGCACCGGCGTGTCGCGGCGGGACAGGTTGCCTGTCAGCGCAGGTACGGGGAGACGCCGCGCTTCAGGAGGCCGCGCGAGACGATGAGGCGCTGGATCTCGCTCGTGCCCTCCCAGATGCGGTCGACCCGCACCTCGCGGTAGAAGCGCGCGACCGGGCTCTCCAGCATGTAGCCGCGGCCGCCGAGGACCTGCAGCGCGCGGTCGACGATGCGGCCGGCGGCCTCTGAGGCGTAGAGCTTGGCCATCGCGACCTTGCCGTGGACGACGCGGCGGTCCGGCTCGGCGTCGAAGGCCTGGGCGGCGTGGTAGGTGAGCAGGCGCGCGGCCAGGAGCTCGGTCAGTGAGTCGGCGAGCTGGAGCGAGACGCCCTGGTGC
>JBOHAK010000369.1:0-2198 GCA_050697795.1 Gaiellaceae bacterium | reverse complement strand
GCCGACCTGCCCGACCACGCCTACTGGGAGACGTGGTTCCCGGCGGACTGGGTCTCGGAGATGCGCGAGCAGATCCGGCTGTGGTTCTACTCGCAGCTCTTCATGTCGGTGGCGCTCGTGGGCCGCGCCCCGTTCCGCGAGGTGCTCGGCTACGAGAAGATGCTCGACGAGCTCGGCCGGGAGATGCACGGCTCGTGGGGGAACATGATCGACGCCGAGGACGCGTTCGCGCGCATGGGCGCCGACGTCATGCGCTGGCAGTTCTGCGCCCAGCCGCCCGACCGGAACCTCCTCTTCGGCTACGGGCCCGCGGACGCGATCAAGAAGGACCTGCTCCGGCTCTGGAACTCGGTCCGCTTCCTCGTCGACTACGCGAACATCGAGGGCTTCGTGCCGGCGTACGCGGATCTCGAGGCCCCGCCGCTCGGCGCCGGAGCGCGCCCGCTCGACCGCTGGCTCGCGGCGCGGACGCAGCAGTACGTCGCCGAGGCCACCCGGGCGCTCGAGGACCAGCTCACGCACCGCCTGATCGAGGCGTTCCAGGCCTTCGTGGACGACGTCTCGAACTGGTACATCCGCCGCTCGCGGCGCCGCTTCTGGGACGGCGACGAGGCGGCGTTCCGCATCCTGTGGCACGCGCTCGTCCAGGGGATCCGCGGGATCGCGCCGGTCATGCCCTTCCTCACCGAGCACCTGTGGCGGAACCTCGTCGCCGAGCCGTGCGAGGGCGCGCCGGAGAGCGTCTTCCTGGCGGGATGGCCCGAGGCGGGCGAGCCGGACCGCCCGCTGCTCGCCGAGATCGGCGAGGCCCGCGCCGTCGTCGAGCTCGGCCATCGCGCCCGCGGCGCGGTCGATATCAAGCTGCGCCAGCCGCTGCGCGCGCTCGTCGTCGAGGGTGCCGAGCTGGCCGCCGGCCACGCAGAGGAGATCGCCGAGGAGCTGCGCGTCAAGTCCGTCGCGTTCGAGCCGATCGCCGGCGCGACCGTGCGGGCCAAGCCGAACCTGAAGCTGCTCGGCCCCAGGCTGGGCGCGGAGCTCCCCAAGCTTCGCCAGGCGCTCGCCGACGGGCGCTTCGAGCCGCTGCCCGGCGGCGGCGTTCGGGTCGAGGGCCACGAGCTGAAGCCGGAGGAGGTGTTCGTCGGGCGCGCGGCGCCGGAGGGGTGGGCTCTCGCCGAGGGCGACTCACTCTCGGTGGCGCTCGACACCCGCCTCGACCCCGAGTTGGAGGCGGAGGGCCGCGTCTACGACCTCGTGCACGCGGTGAACACGATGCGGAAGGAACAGGGGCTCGCGCTCACCGACCGCATCGTCCTGACGCTTCCCGACGGCGACGACCTGGCTCGCTTCGAGGACTGGATCCGCTCGGAGACGCTCGCGGTCGAGATCGAGCGCGGCGACGAGCTCGCCGTCCGGAAGGCTTAGCGCCCCTCCTAGATGTAGTTCCTGAGCAGGTTGGTTCATCCGGGCCTCCTTGGAGGCTGAGGGCTGCGAAGCACTCTCAGCTCCAAGGAGGAGATCCGGATGAAGCTTCACCGTAACGCCGCTCTCAGCTGGCAGGGTCGCCGTCGCCTGGCGAGACGTGTCCTCGTCGAGGGCTGGACGTTGACGGCCGCAGCCCAGGCGGACGGGGTCAGTCTGCGCTGCGCGCGCAAGTGGGTCGGCCGCTGCCGGCTCGAGGGCGAGCAGGGGCTGTCTGACCGCTCCTCGGCGCCCAGGCGGGTGGCCAACCGCACGCCCGCCGATCGGGTGGCGGTGATCGTGTTGCTGCGCGGGCTGCGCTTCAGCGCGGCGGAGATCGCCGAGACGTTGGGGATGGCGCTCTCGACGGTCTCGGGGATCCTCACCCGATGTGGCCTCGGCCGCCTCGCTCGCATCGGGCTCGAGGCCGTGCACCGCTACGAGCGCTCGCGCCCGGGCGAGCTCGTGCACGTCGACGTCAAGCGGCTCGGCCGCATCGAGGGCGGCGCCGGCCGGCGGGTGCATGGAGGGCGCAAGCACTACAACCGAGCCCGCCTCGACGCCGAGGGCCGCCGCCGGCTGACTGTCGGCTGGGAGTTCGTGCACGTCGCCGTCGACGTGGACCGCCCCCGCTTCCGTGGACAGCGGGTGGTCAGGCAGCTCTTTGTTCTTCTGTCATTTTCTCGTAGTCGACCGGCGACAGGTAGTCGAGCGTGGAGTGGAGCCTGATCCGGTTGTAG
>JBOHAK010000368.1:0-4558 GCA_050697795.1 Gaiellaceae bacterium | reverse complement strand
GTCGTCCGGCGCCTCGAGGCTGCGATCACGGCAGGCTGACGAAGTCGTCCAGGAACGCCCGCGCGGACGCGGTATCCGTGCGGTAGGTGACGTCCGTCGCCCGGCAGAAGCGGTCGCCGGTGACGGTGATGGACGCGACGACGTCCGACGTCCCGATGAAGTGCGGCCCGCCGGAGTCGCCGAAGCACGTCCCGCCGCTGCCGGTGGACGGGTTCATGCTCAGGTGCAGCCACGTCTTGCCGAGAGCGTTGAAGCTCTGCTCAGAGAAGCGCCGCTGGCCGTCGAAGAAGAGCGAGGCCGGCCCCTTCGTCTTGTCGTTACGGACGGTGCCGTAGCCGACGGCGACGAAGCGCTGCCGCTTGAGGCTCATCCCGTCCAGCTGGTTGAGCGTCGGGAGCCGCGCAGGCGTGACCCCGGCCGCGGGCGCGTCGAGCACGACCACGGCGATGTCGTGCGGATCGGAGAACCCGCCCGGCCCGGAGAAGCCGAAGTCGGGATGCGTGTGGTATGTCCCGGGCAGGAGCGGCGAAGCGTCGTCGAACGTCGGGTCGAACGTCACCCAGACGTCGTCCGGAGCGACGTCGATCGACTCGAGAAACGCCGTGCAGTGGGACGCGGTCAGGAAGACGTCGGGCTCGATCAGCGTCCCGCTGCAGAGGATCCCGCGCTCGCCGTCCTCGTCCTCGAAGATGAGCGCGCCGACGTTGGGATGCCGGTTCCCGTCGAGCTGGCCGAAGGTGATCGCGACCGCCGACCCGACGGCCGCGAGCGCCGCCGCAGCCGCGACGAGCGGCACGAGCATGCGTCTCATGAGCCCCTCCTCCTGAGGTTGACCGCTGGACCCTTGCGCCTCTGCCGGGACGTGTCAAGGTTCGACTTGACACTCCTATAAGAGTGCTATATCACTCCCACTCAACTAGTAGAGAAAGTGGGGTTCAACTCTTGACGCAGCGTACATGCATCGCCCTCCGCGCCGTGCCGGCGGCGCTCGCAACGCTCCTCCTCGCGCTCGCGGCCGCCGGCTGCGGCGGCGGGGACACGGCCGGCGCCTCGGGAGGCAACCGCGGCACGCTCTCCCTCGTCGCCTACTCGACGCCGCGCGAGGCCTACGAGGAGATCATCCCCGCCTTCCAGGAGACAGATGCCGGCGCCGGCATCGACTTCGACCAGTCCTACGCCTCGTCCGGTGAGCAGAGCCGGGCCGTCGAGTCCGGGCTCGCCGCGGACGTCGTCGCCTTCTCGCTCGAGCCCGACGTCACCCGCCTGATCGAGGCGGGCCTGGTCGACGCGGACTGGAACCAGGACGACTACGACGGCATGGTCACCGACTCCGTGGTCGTCTTCATGGTGCGCGAGGGCAACCCGGAGGGGATCCAGACCTGGGACGACCTCCTGCGGGACGGCGTCGAGGTCATCACGCCGAACCCGTTCACGTCGGGCGGCGCGCAGTGGAACATCATGGCCGCCTACGGCGCCCAGCTCGAGCAGGGCAAGTCCGAGGAGGAGGCGGTCGACTACCTCCGCGAGCTCTTCCTCGAGCACGTGCCGGTGCAGGACAAGAGCGCCCGCGAGTCGCTCCAGACGTTCGCCGCCGGCAAGGGCGACGTCCTCCTCGCCTACGAGAACGAGGCGATCTTCGCCCAGCAGGCCGGGCAGCCCTTCGAGTACGTCGTCCCGGACGAGACGATCCTGATCGAGAACCCGGTCGCCGTCGTCAACTCGAGCGAGAAGTCGGCCGCCGCGCGGGCGTTCGTCGACTACCTGCGCTCCCCCGACGCGCAGCGGGTGTTCGGCGAGAAGGGCTACCGCCCCGTCGTGGAGGACGTGCTGGCCGAGTTCGACTACCCGACGCCGCCCGGGCTCTTCACGATCGCCGACCTCGGCGGCTGGACGGACGTGCGGACGCGCTTCTTCGACCGCGAGGAGTCGATCTTCCTCGACATCGAGAACGAGCTGGGGGTTTCCACTGACCGCTAGACCGGAGACCCTCCGCCTGCCGGCGCGCCTCGGTCGCAGGACCGGGCGCGCCGGCGGGCTGGCGCTGGGCCTGTCGACCGCGTACCTCGGGCTGGTGGTGCTCCTGCCGATCGCGGCGGTCGTCGCCGCGTCCCTGGAGGGCGGGCTCGACGCGTTCTGGCAGGAGGTGACGTCCCCCACGGCCGTGGCGGCGCTGAAGCTGACCTTCGCCGCGTCACTCTTCGTCGTGGCGGTCAACACGGTCACCGGGACGCTGATCGCCTGGGTGCTCGTGCGGGACGACTTCCGGGGCAAGAGCGTCGTCAACGGGCTCATCGACCTCCCCTTCGCGCTGCCGACCATCGTGGCAGGACTGACGCTGCTCGCCATCTACGGGCCGAGCAGCCCGCTCGGAGTGAACGTCTCCTACACGCGCACGGCGATCGTCCTCGCGCTCCTCTTCGTGACGCTCCCCTTCGTCGTGCGGTCCGTCCAGCCGGTGCTGCTGGAGCTCGACCGCGAGATGGAGCAGGCGGCCGCGTCGCTCGGCGCGAGGCCGCTCACGACTTTCCGCCGCATCGTCCTCCCGAACCTCATGCCCGCGATCCTCTCCGGCGCGGCGCTCTCGTTCGGCAAGGCGGTCGGCGAGTTCGGCTCGGTCGTGCTCATCTCCGGGAACATCCCCTTCTCGACCGAGGTCGCGTCCGTCCACATCTTCAAGGCGATCGAGGGCGACGACCGCGCCGCCGCCGCGTCGGTCTCGGTCGTCCTGCTCGTCCTCTCGCTGGCGATCCTGATCGCCGCCGACATCCTGGAGCGGCGCAGCCGGAGGCACGATGCCTAGAACGGTCGCGGCGCGCTACGGGATCCGCACGCTGGCGCTCGGCTACCTGGCCGCGATCCTCGTCCTCCCCTGCTCGATGATCGTGTACCACACGTTCGCGGAGGGCTGGACGCCGGTCTGGGCGGCGCTCACCGACCCCGCCTTCGTCCACGCCCTCCGGCTGACCCTCGTCGCCGTGGCCATCGCCGTTCCGGCCAATACCGTCTTCGGCGTCGTCTGCGCGCTGGCGCTCGTCAGGCGGAAGTCGAGCCGCGGCAGCTGGTTCTTCAACTCGGCGATCGGGCTGCCGCTCGCGCTGTCGCCCGTCGTGGTCGGCCTGGCGCTCATCCTGGTCTACGGGCGCGACGGCTGGCTGGGCGGCTGGCTGACCGACAACGGGATCCAGATCATCTTCTCGACGCCTGGGATCGTGCTCGCGACGATCTTCGTCACGCTGCCGTTCGTCGTACGCGAGGTCGTCCCGGTGCTCCGCGAGATCGGCAGCGAGCAGGAGGAGGCCTCGTGGACGCTCGGCGCCACGCGCGCGCAGACCTTCTGGCGGATCACGTTGCCGGCGATCCGCTGGGGCGTCGCCTACGGCGTCGTCCTGACGACGGCGCGCGCGCTCGGGGAGTACGGCGCGGTCGCCGTCGTCTCCGGCCGGCTCGCCGGCAAGACCGAGACCATGACCATCCACGTCGACGAGCAGTACCTGCGCTTCAACGAGGTGGCCGCGTACACGACGTCGCTCGTGCTCGCCCTGCTCGCGGTGCTCACGCTCGTCGCCATGAACGTCTTCAAGCCACGCACGCACAGGGAGGTCGAGAATGTCGATCGCGGTTCGCCGGGTCACGAAGCGCTTCGGTAGCTACGTCGCGCTCGACGAGGTGTCGCTCGCCATCGCGAGCGGCTCGCTCACCGCGCTGCTCGGGCCGAGCGGAAGCGGCAAGTCGACACTCCTGCGCGTCATCGCCGGCCTCGAGGCGCCGGACGAGGGGGACGTCTCGATCCTCGGCGAGGACGTCACCGGCATCCCGCCGCAGAAGCGCGGCGTCGGCTTCGTCTTCCAGCACTATGCGGCCTTCAAGCACATGACCGTGCGCGACAACGTCGCGTTCGGGCTCAGGATCCGCAAGCGGCCCAAGAAGGAGATCCGCGAGCGCGTGGACGAGCTGCTCGGCCTCGTGCAGCTCGACGGCTTCGCCGAGCGCTACCCTGCGCAGCTCTCCGGCGGCCAGCGGCAACGGATGGCGCTTGCGCGGGCGCTCGCGGTGGAGCCGAAGGTGCTCCTCCTCGACGAGCCGTTCGGCGCGCTCGACGCGCGGGTGCGCAAGGAGCTCCGCGCGTGGCTCCGCCGGCTCCACGAGGAGGTGTACGTCACGACCGTGCTCGTGACGCACGACCAGGAGGAGGCGATGGACGTCGCCGACCGCGTCGCCGTCATGAACGACGGGCGCATCGAGCAGACGGGCAAGCCGCGCGACCTGTACGAGCATCCGGCCAACGAGTTCGTCATGAGCTTCGTCGGCCCGGTGAACCGGCTCGGAGACACGTGGATCAGGCCGCACGACCTCGAGCTCCGCCTGGAGCCCAACGGGACGACGAGCGAGGCGATGATCGAGCGCGTCGTCCACCTCGGCTTCGAGATCCGCGTCGAGCTCGTCCTCGACGACGGCCGCCACGTCTCCGCGCAGGTCACCCGCGGCGAGGCCGAGGAGCTCGAGCTGCGCGAGGGTCAGATCGTCTTCGTCCGCCCGAGCCGGACGACGGTGTTCAGTG
>JBOHAK010000367.1:0-5790 GCA_050697795.1 Gaiellaceae bacterium | reverse complement strand
GCTCGGACCTATCCGGAGCCGGCGCCGCGCCGAGCGCGCGGCGCGCGCCCTCGACGGCGCGAGCGAGGCGGAGCTCGCGGGCCTCCTCGCCGGTGGGCCGCTCCCGCGCCTGCGCGAGCGGCTCCGCGACCTCTCCGACTGCCTGCGCTACGAGGACGCCGCGCGGCTGCGCGACCGCATCGGCGCGCTCGAGGCGGTCGTGCGGGAGCTCGCGGCCCTCGAGCGCCTCCGCGCCGCCGAGCTCTGCCTGCTCGTGCCCGCCGCCGAGGCGGGCTTCGTGCGCGCGGTCTTCGTAGCGGGCGGGCAGGTCGCCGACGCGCGCACCCTCCCTCCGGGCGCCGGCGCAGTCCTCGAGGTGCGGGCCGGCATCGCCGCCGCCCGGACGGTGGAGCCGTCGCTCGCGCCGGAGAGCGCCGAGGAGCTCCTGCTGCTCGGCACCTTCCTGCGCCGTCCTCCGCCGGAGCTCGACGTCCTGCCGTTGGACGAGCGCGCGATCCTCGCCGCGCTGCGCGACCCGCGCGCCGCCGTGGCCTGACTCCGGCGACCCCGCCTACTAAGCTCCGTCCAATGGCCCAGGAGGTGGACGCAGGAGCGCGCCCGTCGTCGCTGACGCTGACATTCGGCGACCGCGTCGCCGAGGCGGTCGACCGCAAGCGGAGCCAGCTCCTCGTCGGGCTCGACCCGCGCCCGGAGCTCCTGCCCGTAGAGCTGCGCGGGGACGTCCACCTGAGCCGCGGCGCCGCGGCGGACGCCGTCGCGCGCTTCTGCCGCGGACTCATCGACGCCGTGGCGCCGTACGTCGTGGGTGTGAAGGCGCAGCTCGCATGCTTCGAGACGATGGGCGCCGACGGCATGCGCGCCTTCGAGGAGGTCTGCGAGTACGCGCGGGCGGCGAACCTCCTGGTGGTCGCGGACGGGAAGCGGGGCGACATCGGCTCCACGGCGCGCGCCTACGCGGACTCCTACCTCGAACGGCGCGACGACTCCCCGCAGCCGGTGGACGCGCTCACGGTCAACCCCTACCTGGGGAGCGACTCGATCGAGCCGTTCCTCGCGGCCTGCCGCCGGGCCGGGACCGGGATCTTCTGCCTCGTCAAGACCTCGAACGCCGGCAGCGCCGACATCCAGGACGCCACCCTCTCCGACGGGCGGCGCGTGTGGCACCAGGTGGCCGAGCTCGTGAGCGACTGGGGACGAGACCTCGTCGGGGAACGGGGGCTCTCGAGCGTCGGCGCCGTGGTCGGAGCGACCTATCCGCGGGCGGTCGGCGAGGCGAGGAGGCTCATGCCGCAGGCGATCCTCCTGCTGCCCGGCATCGGCGCCCAGGGTGCGACGCCGGCGGACGTGGCCCGCGCCTTCACGAGCGGCCCGGCGAGCGCGCTCGTGCCCGTGTCCCGCTCGGTCATCTATGCCTTTCGCGTCGCCGGCGCCGACTGGCGCAAGGCCGCGGCCGCGGAGGCGGCGCGGCTCCGCGGCGAGGTCTGGGGGGTCTCCGGTTGGTAGACCCCGAGCGCGTGCGCGTGTGGGCGGCGAGGCTGGCGGCGCCCGTGGCGTTCTTCTTCGCTGCGACCGTGCTCGTCATCCTCGTCCAGCGCGGGTTCGAGGACGACGACCCGGACGCGACGCCGACCACGACCGGCGCCGTCGCCACGGGCCCGGCGGCCACGGGCGGGACCAACACGACCACCGGACCGCAAGCAAGCGGGCGGCGCTTCTATCGCGTTCGGGCGGGAGACACGCTCGAGTCGATCGCCGCCCAGTTCCAGACCGACGTCGACGTGCTGCTCGAGCTCAACCCGGATATCGACCCTCTCGCCCTCAGCCCCGGCCAGCGGATCCGCGTCCGCCGAGGCGCGGCCTAGCGCGGCTTACGAAGCCTGCGCGCCGCGTGGACGCCTGCGAGCGCGATCGTCATGAGCGGGTTGCCGAGCGTGCGCACCTCGACGCCGCCCGCCTGGAGCTCGCGCGGGCGGCGGGGGATCGTGAGGCTGCGCGGCGCGCTCCCCAGCGGCAGGACGCGCTCCCGGCCCTCTCGCTCGGCGCCGCCCCAGACGAAGACGCGCGTAGGGCGCAGCTCGAAGCCCCCGAGCCCGCCGACCTGCACCTGGAGGGAGCGCTCGACGCCGCGGACGCGGGCGGGCTTCAGGTCGGACTGTGGCTCGGGCATCCCGACGAGTTATAGCCTGACGGGCGTGCGCCCACGCATCCTCGCCCTCCTCGTTTCGCTCGCGGCGTTCCTCGCAGTGGCCGGCGTCGCCGCGGCGGCCGCGCCGCCGACCGTCGACGCGGACGCCGTCCTGGTCGCCGACGGGCGCACCGGCGAGGTGCTCTACGCGCTGAACGAGGACGAGCGCATGCCGATGGCGAGCATCACGAAGCTCATGACCGCGCTCGTGACGCTCGAGCACGCCCGCCCCCGCGACGTCGTCACCGTCTCCCCGCAAGCGGTCGGCAGGGGCGGCTCGACCATCTTCCTCGTGCCCGGCGAGCAGCTTCGCGTGCGGGATCTCCTCGCCGCCGCGCTGGTGCAGAGCGCGAACGACGCCGCCTTCGCGCTCGCCGCCCACGTCGGCGACGGGAGCGTGCAGCGCTTCGTCGGGCTCATGAACGCGGAGGCCGCCGAGCTCGGCCTCGACGACACGCGCTATGCCCGTCCCGACGGCCTCGACGCGCCTCGCCATTACTCGACGGCCGAGGACACGCTCCGCCTCGCCCGCCTCGCGATGAGGCAGCCGCTCGTCCGCAAGCTCGTGCGCACGAGGACGATCCGCGTCGGCAACCGGACCTTCCGCAACTGGAACGACCTCCTCTGGACCTTCGACGGGCTCATCGGCGTCAAGACCGGCCATACGGACGACGCCGGCTGGACGGAAGTCGCCGCCGCCCGCCGAGGCGGGACCTCGCTGTACGCGGTCGTGCTCGGCAGCCCGACGCGCGCCGGGCGGAACGCCGACCTGACGGAGCTCCTCGACTGGGGCTTCGACCAGTACGCGCGCTTCACGCTCGTCCGGGAAGGCGAGCAGTACGCCACCGCCTCGATCCCGTTCTCGGAGGAGGAACGGCTCGAGCTGGTCGCGGCCGAAGGCGCCTCGCAGGTCGTCCGCCTGGGCAGCGGGACGCAGTTCGTCGAGCGCGTGGTCGCCCCGGCGATGGTGGAGCTACCCGTGCGCCGCGGCCAGAAGCTCGGCGAGGTGGTCGTCACGGACGGCGAGCGCGAGGTCGCCCGCGTCGACCTCGTCGCCACGCGCGACGTCGAGGCGCCCGGCTTCCGGGACCGCGCCGGCTGGTACGCCGATCGAGCGCTCGACGAGGCAGGGTCGATGGTGAGCGCCGTCCTGCCGGGGATCTAGTGATCGGCGAGAACGAGGCCCTGGCCGAGTACCTCGTGCAGCAGATCCCGGGCTTCGCCGAGTCGCCGGAGCTCGAGGCCCTCTCGAGCGGAAGAGATCGGTCCGACGCGGTGGCCGGCGCGCTCGGCCGCTACCTGCTCCGGCTCGAGCGGAAGGCGGTGCGGCGCGAGGCGGACGCCTCCGAGGCGGGCGCGCTCGAGCGCGCGTTCGCGGTCCTCGAGGAGCTGGCGGGCAGCGACGATCCTGAGATTCGCGAGGCGCTCGTCGGCGCGATCTTCGAGCCGTTGCACGCCGACGACGTGGTCGTAGCGGCAGTGGAGACGCGCCTCGGCCCGCGCTCGAGCGCGCTCTTCCGCCGCTGGGCGGTCTGATCCCCGGCGACCCGTCGGCAGTCCGTTAGGATCGAGGCCGGTGCTCTCTCCCCCCCCAGTCGGATGATCGTCACCGTCACGCTCAACGCGGCGATCGACCGGACGCTCGTCGTTCCCAACTTCCAGCCGGGCCACCGGCACCGCGCGAGCTTCGGCTTCCCGAGCGCGGGCGGGAAGGGGATCAACGTCGCGCGAGCCCTCAAGCGGCTGGGCACGCCCGTCGTCGGCACCGGCCTTGCGGGCGGGCGCACGGGCACGCTGCTCGTGGAGGAGCTGACGAACGAGGGCATCCTCAACGACTTCGTCCGCATCCGGCACGACTCGCGCACGTCCATCGCCGTGCTCGACCCGACCTCGAACGTCTACACCGAGATCTACGAGTGGGGCCCGGAGGTCGCGGACGAGGAGCTCGAGATCCTGCGCGAGAAGATCGCCTACCTGGCGCAGCGCGCGGAGTTCGTCGTCCTCGCGGGCTCGCTCCCACGCGGCGTCGACACGGGGATCTACGGCGAGCTCGTCCGGGAGCTGAACCGCGGCCAGCTCCTCGCGGTGGTGGACGCCGAGGGCGAGCCTCTCAGCCAGGCCGTCGAGGCCGAGCCGTACCTCGTCTCGCCGAACCAGCAGGAGGCCGAGGCGCTCGTCGGCCACGAGTTCGTGGACGAGGAGGACCTTGCCGCGGGCCTCGACGAGATCGCCGAGCTGGGAGCGCGCAACGTCATCATCACGCTGCCGACGGGGTGCTACGCGCTCCTCCGCGAGGACCGCGCCGAGCTGCGCGTGCGGGCCGTGTCGCCGCAAATGGAGGCCGTCTCGACCGTCGGCGCGGGCGACACGCTCCTCGCGGGCTTCCTTGCCGCCCGGGTGGCCGGCAAGTCCTTCGAGGACGCGGTACGCGCGGCCGTCGCGGCCGGCGCCGCCTCGGTGCTCGAGGCCGGCCCGGGGCGCTTCGACCCGCGCGAGGCGAGCCGTCTCACGTCGCTCGTCCAGCTCGAGCGGATCGAGCACGTGCCGAGGTAGGGCCGGCAGACACCGCTGCTACGATCGCCGGAAGGTGAGCGTCGAGCTGCGTCAGGACGAGGTCGAGCGGCTTCTCGCCCTCGAGCGCAAGTTCGCCAAGGAGGGCCTCACCTTCGACGACGTCCTCCTCGTCCCGGCCGAGTCCGCGGTGCTCCCGGGCGAGGTGTCGACGCGCACGCGCCTGGCGCGGACGATCGAGCTCGAGATTCCCATCGTGTCGGCCGCGATGGACACCGTCACCGAGGCGCGCATGGCGATCGCGCTCGCGCGGGAGGGCGGCATCGGCGTCGTGCACCGCAACCTGTCCGTGGAGGCGCAGGCGGCCGAGGTGGACAAGGTCAAGCGCTCGGAGGCGGGGATGATCGTCGAGCCGGTGACGCTCCCGCCCGGCGCGCCGGTCGCCGAGGCGCTCGCGATCATGTCGACCTACCGCATCTCGGGCGTTCCGATCACCGACGAGACGGGTCGGCTCGTCGGCATCCTCACGAACCGCGACCTCCGCTTCGAGGACGACACGACGCGCACCGTCGCCGACCTCATGACCGCGCAGGGCCTCGTCACCGTCCCGGTCGGGACGACGCTCGAGGAGGCGCGTGCCGTCCTCCACCGCCACAAGATCGAGAAGCTCCCGGTCGTCGACGGCGACGGCCGCCTGAAGGGCCTCATCACCGTCAAGGACATCGAGAAGCGCACGAAGTACCCGCACGCCACCAAGGACGAGCAGGGGCGGCTCCGGGTCGCGGCCGCCGTCGGCACCGGCCCCGAGGGCCTGGAGCGCGCGGCCGCGCTCGTCGAGGAGGACGTCGACGTGCTCGTGGTGGACACGTCGCACGGCCACTCGATCGGCGTCGTCGAGGCCGTGCGGGAGCTGAAGGTCCGCTACGACGTTCCCGTCATCGCGGGCAACGTGGCCACGCCCGAGGCAGTCGAGGCGCTCGCGGACGCTGGCGCAGACGCCGTGAAGGTTGGGCTCGGACCTGGGGCTATTTGCACCACCCGAGTGGTTGCCGGGATCGGCGTCCCTCAGGTGACCGCCGTCTACGACTGCGCCC
>JBOHAK010000366.1:0-6442 GCA_050697795.1 Gaiellaceae bacterium | reverse complement strand
TCGTCGCCCAGGTCGCCCGCCACCAGGGACGGCGCGTCTTCGCCTTCACGCGGGCGGGCGACGTGGAGACCCAGGCCTTCGCGCGCGAGCTCGGCGCCGAGTGGGCGGGCGACGCGGGCGTCCGGGCGCCCGAGGAGCTCGACGCGGCGATCGTGTTCGCGCCCGCCGGCGAGCTCGTCCCGGCCGCGCTGGCGGCGCTCGCGAAGGGCGGCACGGTCGTCTGTGCCGGGATCCACATGAGCGATATCCCCTCGTTTCCCTACGCGCTGCTCTGGGGCGAGCGGACCGTCCGCTCCGTCGCGAACCTCACCCGCCGGGACGGCGAGGAGTTCCTCGTCCTCGCGCCCCGGATTCCGGTTCGGGCCGAGGTGGAGGCCTTCCCGCTCGCCGAGGCGAACGAGGCGCTGGCCCGCCTGCGCGAGGGCCGGATACGGGGTGCCGCGGTCCTCTCGGTCTCCCTGGCCAGGTGACACGGCTGCAGCGATCCTTTAGGCTGGCGCCACCGCAGACAGGGGGTGTAAATGGTGCGCGTTTCGCAGATCTGGGTCCTTGGCGTCCTGCTCGCAGTCGTGCTGCTCGCAGCCGGGTGCTCGATCGGAGGCGACGACGACGACGGCGGCAACGGCGAGGCGGCAGGGGATACCGGGCAGACGGAGGCAGGCGGCGGCCAGGGTGGCGGCAACCTCCTCCAGGAAGTGCAGGACCGCGGCACGCTTCGTTGCGGCGTAAACGACGCAGTGCCCGGCTTCGGGTTCACCGGTGAGGGCGGCGAGCCGCAGGGCTTCGACATCGACTTCTGCAAGGTCGTGGCCGCAGCCGTCCTCGGCGACGCCGAGGCGGTCGAGTACACGCCGCTCACGGCCGAGCAGCGCTTCACGGCCCTGCAGTCGGCCGAGATCGACGTGCTGATCCGCAACACGACGTACACCGCGTCGCGCGACGGCACGGAAGGCGCTCGGTTCCTGCACACGACCTTCTACGACGGGCAGGGAATGATGGTGCGCGCGGACAGCGGCTACGAGAGCCTCGAGGACATGGACGGCGAGACGATCTGCACGCTCTCCGGGACGACGACCGAGCTCAACCTCGAGTCGCGCTTCCAGGCGCTCGGCGTCTCCTACACGCCGCTCGCCTTCGAGGACAACGAGCCGCTCCAGGCGGCGTTCCTCGAGGAGCGCTGCGGAGCGTGGACCTCGGACAAGTCGCAGCTCGCGGGCGTCCGCTCGAACTGGCCCGCGGACCAGGGAGGTCCCGAGTCGCTGATCATCCTCGACGAGACGATGTCGAAGGAGCCGCTCGGCCCCGTCGTGCGCGACGGAGACGACGCCTGGGCGGACGCTGTCAACTGGGCCGTCTACGCCACGATCCAGGCGGAGGAGTTCGGCCTCGACTCCGGCAACGTCAGCGAGCCGAGCGACGATCCCGAAGTCCAGCGGTTCCTCGGCCAGGCCGTCGAGGGAGAGCCGTTCGACGCGGGGCTCGGCCTGCCCGACGACTTCGCCGTGCAGGTGATCGAGCAGGTCGGGAACTACGCCGAGATCTACGACCGGAACGTCGGCCCCGGCTCCCCGCTCGAGCTGCCGCGGGACTTCAACGCGCTGTGGACCGACGGCGGCCTCCAGTACGCGCCGCCGTACCGCTAGACCGATGACGTTCGGGGCGGCGGCGCCGGCCGCCGCCCCGACGCTGCCGTCGTGACCGTCGCGTCCGAAACGACCACCCGCCGGCCGCCCCTGTGGCACAACGTGCGCGTGCTGCGCATCGCGTTCCAGGCGGTCTTCCTGGTCGTCGTCGTCGGTTTCCTCCTCTACCTCCTCGACAACGTCGTCTACAACCTCGAACGGCTGGGCTTCCCGACCGGCTTCGACTATCTGAGCCAGCAGGCGGGGTTCGCCATTCCGGACTCCGACTTCCGGTCGACGCAGAGCCTCCAGGACGCGTTGGTCGTCGGCTTCCAGAACACGCTCAAGGTGGCGCTCTTCGGGATCGTCCTCGCCACGATCCTGGGCGTGACGATCGGCGTCGCGCGCCTGTCCACGAACTGGCTCGTGCGCCGGGCTGCGGCGATCTACGTCGAGACCTTCCGGAACATCCCGGTGCTCCTGATCATCCTCTTCTGGTACCTCGGCGTGATCATCCGTCTGCCTCCGATCCGCGACGCCGTCGAGCTTCTCGACGTGATCGCGATCTCGAACCGTGGAATCGTGATTCCCTGGTTCGACAAGGTCGGCGCGGGCGTCGCCTTCGGTCTGATCGCCCTCGTCGCCCTCGGGGCGGCCGTCGCCGTCTGGATCTGGCGCACGCGCCGCTTCGACCGCACCGGGGAGCCGCACCGCCGCCTGCTCTGGTCGGGCGGCGTGCTGATCCTGCTCCTGGCCGTGGGCTTCTTCGTCGGCGGCCGTCCCTGGACGGTCGACACGCCCGAAGTGGGGGCGCTGTCCACGAGCGGCGGCTTCCGGCTCGCGCCGGAGTACGCGGCGCTCCTCGTCGCGCTCGCCCTCTACACGGCGAGCCACATCGCCGAGATCGTCCGCGGGAGCATCCTGTCCGTGCCGCGAGGCCAGAGCGAGGCGGCGGACGCGGTCGGCCTCTCGGGCTTCCAACGTCTTCGCCACGTCGTGCTGCCGCAGGCGTTCCGCATCTCCGTTCCGCCGATCGCGAACCAGTACCTGAACCTGGTCAAGAACTCCTCGCTCGGCGTGGCCATCAGCTACTACGAGGTCACGAAGGTCACCCAGGTGTCGATTGCCCAGAGCGCGCCGGCCGTGCAGGCGATCGTCATCCTCATGGGGATCTACCTCGTCATCTCGCTGTCGATCGCGCTCGTCACGAACCTGGTCAACCGCCGGCTGACGCTCAAGGGGCGGCGCTAGTGGCGACGCAGGTAGACACGCTCGAGCCCCTCCCCGGGCCGGAGCCGCAAGGCCCACCGGCTCGGAAGCTCTCGCCGCGGGACTGGATGCGCGAGAACCTCTTCGGGAGCGCGCTCGACACGGTCCTGACGATCGTGTTCGCGCTCTTGCTCGCCTGGGTCGCCTACCGGATCGGGAGGTTCGTCTTCGTCGACGCGCGCTGGGAGGTCGTCGAGCGCAACATCACGAACCTGATGGTCGGAGGCTTCCCCCGCGATGAGCTCTGGCGGCTCTGGGCCGCTCTCTTCGTGCTCGCTGCGGTGCTCGGGTTCGGCGCCGGAGCGATCGGCCTCCAGCGGCGCCGCGAGGTTGCGGAGGGCCGTGCGAGGCCGATGGGGAAGGGCGGCGTGCGCCGCCTCGGGCCGCTCATCCTCCTCGTCGGCGTGCTCCTCTGGTTCGCGGGCTCGCTGGAGGCGCTCCTGCTCGTCCTCGCGATCTCGGCGGTGGGCATCGTGTTCAACCTGCTCGGCCGGCGCACGCCGCAGCGTGTCGAGCGCTACGTCCCCCTGCTCGTCCTGGCCGGCGTCGTCGTAGCGTTCCTCGTCGTCGCGTCCTTCGGCGGCGTCGGCTGGAGCCGCTGGGGCGGCTTCCTCCTGACCGTCTTCCTGGCCGTCTCGGCGATTCTCCTCTCCTTCCCGCTCGGAGTCCTCCTCGCTCTCGGCCGGCGGTCGAGCTTCCCGGCCGTGCGCGCTGTCTGCATCGCCTACATCGAGCTCTTCCGCGGCGTGCCCCTGATCACAATCCTGTTCATGGCGTTCTTCATGATCGGCTTCTTCCTGCCCGAGGGCGTCGCCGCGCCGAGCCTCGTCACCCGCGCGATCATCGGCTTCGTCCTCTTCACGGCCGCCTACGTGGCGGAGATCGTGCGCGGCGGCCTGCAGTCGGTGCCCACCGGTCAGATCGAAGCCGCCCAGGCGCTCGGGCTCTCGCCCCTGCGGACGACGATGCGCATCGTGCTCCCGCAGGCGCTGCGGGCCGTGATCCCCGGACTCGTCGGCCAGTTCATCAGCCTCTACAAGGACACGTCGCTCGTCTTCATCCTCGGGCTGACGGAGCTGCTCGCCGTCGCGCAGAACATCACGAAGCAACCCGACTTCCTCGCGCAGGGCCTGTTCGTCGAGACGCTCGTCTTCGCGAGCCTCATCTACTGGACGGGGTCATACTGGATGTCACGGGAGAGCCAGCGGCTCGAGCGGCGGCTCGGACTGGGGGAGCGATGAGCACCGAGAACGGCAAGGCCATGATCCAGCTCGAGGGCGTCTCGAAGTGGTTCGGGGACTTCCAGGCGCTCAAGGACGTCGATCTCGCCATCGACCGGCAGGAGGTCGTCGTCGTCTGCGGCCCTTCGGGCTCGGGGAAGTCGACCATGATCCGCTGCATCAACCGGCTCGAGAAGCACGACGGCGGCCGCATCGTCGTCGACGGGATCGAGCTCTCCGACGACCTCCGCAACATCCAGGAGATCCGCCGCGAGGTCGGCATGGTCTTCCAGCAGTTCAACCTCTTCCCCCACCTGAGCGTGCTGGAGAACATCACCCTCGCCCCGCGGAACGTCCGCCGGCGTCCGCGCAAGGAGGCCGAGGAGAAGGCGATGGACCTCCTCCGCCGCGTCCGCATACCCGAGCAGGCGCACAAGTATCCGCTCCAGCTCTCGGGCGGGCAGCAGCAGCGGGCCGCCATCGCCCGCGCGCTCGCCATGGACCCGAAGATCATGCTCTTCGACGAGCCCACCTCCGCGCTCGACCCGGAGATGATCAAGGAGGTGCTCGACGTCATGACCGAGCTCGCCGAGTCGGGCATGACGATGATCGTGATCACGCACGAGATGGGCTTCGCCCGCGCCGTCGCGCGCCGGATGGTCTTCATGGCCGAGGCGGAGATCGTGGAGGTGGGCACGCCCGAGCACTTCTTCACGAACCCCCAGGAGGAGCGGACGAAGCAGTTCCTCTCGCAGATCCTCTAGAGCGTCAGAGGAGCTCGGCGATGAGCGCCGCGGCCCGCGCGGCTCCGTCGGTCTCCACGGGGAGGTAGTCCGCCTCGCGCCCGATCTCCTCGGCGATCGCCGTCGCGATCACCTCGGGCGTCGACTCCTCGAAGTCCATCCGGCGACCGGCGCCGTAGCGCTCGAGCCGGTGCCGCACGTGGTGGTGCTGCTCGAAGTGGTGGCGGAGCGGGAAGTAGAGGAACGGTCTGCCGTTCGCGGTCAGCTCCATCGCGGTCGTCAACCCGCCCTGCACGACGGCGAGGTCGCAGGCGGCGAGGTGGCGGTAGAGGTCGTGGACGTAGGCGTGGATCTCGAGCCCGTCCTCGTCGGGCAGCGAGGCCGGGTCGATGCGCGGGCCGGCGACGACGACCATCCGCAGCCCCGGCACGTGGCGCTTCGCCTGCGGGAACGCGGCGATCACGCGCCGGAGGAGGTGGCCGCCCACGCCCGACCCGCCGACGGTGACGACGCAGACCTGCTCGTTCGGCGCGTAGCCGAGCTCGGCGCGGAGCTTCTCCCGGTCGGCGACCGGCTCGAACCCGGTCACGTACCCGGCGAAGTCGTAGTGCTGCTCCGTCCAGTCGCGGATCTGAGGCAGCTCGGGGCCGAACGGCTCGGCGACGACGTCCTCCGGGTTCCCCACGAAGATCGCGCGGTCGCGGATGCGCGGGAAGCGCGCGATGTGCTCGATCATCTCGGCGTTGTAGTCGGCGGTCACGAACGCCTCCCGGTCGCCGCCGTCGCTCATCGGCAGCCAGCCGACGAAGTCCGTGAGCCACACGTAGGCGGCCTGTTTCAGCTCGGGGTTCTCGTGCAGGAAGTAGTCCACCTCCCAGGCCTCGTCCCCGATCCAGAGGTCGTAGTGCTCCTCCCGGGCGACGTCGTGGAAGAGCATGAAGTTGGCGACGAGGATCTCGTCCATGCGCCGGATGGCCTGGAAGGCGTGCAGGTCGTGCTCGGCCGACTCCGATTCGATGTGGTGGGACTCGTTGGCGAGGTGGCGGCTGGCCGGGTGGATGCGCTCGCCCTCGGCCTCGAGCACGGCGGTCACCGGATGCTGCGCGAGCCAGTCGATCTCCAGGTCGGGGACGAGCGTCCGCAGCTCCTGCGCGATCGCGACGTCCCGCCGGGCATGGCCGAGCCCGATCGGTGACGACACGTAGAGCGCACGCTTGCGCCGGTTCACGGCACGGATCCAGCGCCGCTCCGCTGGCGCGGGAGGCGCAACCGTCTCCGCGAAGTCCCGGAGGAGGCCGTTGACCTTCACGGGATGCCGGGCCTGGGTGAGGTGCCCCGCGCCCTCGAGGCCGACGAGCGTGCCCGAGGTCAGCGTCGCGACCTCCGTCGCCCGCTCGCGCGTCTGGCAGTTGTCGAGCTCTCCGTGGACGACGACGACCGGGCAGGACACGCCCCGGCAGAGGACGCGAGCATGAGCGCCCAGCCGCCGCCGTCGCAGAGCCCCGCGAGGATCGCCCGCTCCGCGCCCGCCGCCTCGAGGACCGCGCGCCCGTCCTCGACGAACTCCCAGTAGCCGTACGCAGCCGCG
>JBOHAK010000365.1:0-5934 GCA_050697795.1 Gaiellaceae bacterium | reverse complement strand
GTCCTGGGTGGATCGCCGCGACCACCCGGCCTCCGTCGAGGGGCACGATCGGCAGCAGGTTGAAGAGGTTCAGGAAGAACCCTGTGAAGGCGAGCGCGACGAGAAGGTCCGAGTCGAGCGCCTCGCCCGCGACCCAGACGGCGGCGGCGCCGATGCTCCCGACGATCGGCCCGGCGAGCGCCACCTGCGCCTCGCGCCAAACGTCGTGCGGGAGCTGCTTCATCCCGACGACCGCGCCGAGGAAGGGGATGAAGAGCGGCGCCGTCGCGGGCACCCCCTGGCGGCGGAGCTCGAGCACGTGGCCGAGCTCGTGCACGAAGATGAGGAGGACGAAGCCGACCGCGAAGCGCCAGCCCCAGATCCAGGCGTAGGCGGCGACGGAGACGAGCATGGTCGCCGACGTCGCGAAGATCTTGAACTTGAAGATCGCGAGGAGCGCGGCCTTGAACTTGAAGAGCAGGTAGGCGAGGCCGGCCAGCGGCGCCAGGAGCTTCCCGCCCAGCTCGCGCCAACGGCTCCGCGGGTGGATCGGCTCGTAGCCGCGAAGCTGGAAGTCGCCGTCCGGCGGCTCCGGAGCCGGATCGAGCTCGTAGGGCCGGCTCTCCGGGTCCTGCTGGGGGGTGAGACTGCTCACGGTCTCATCGTAGCCGTGCCCGCCGTGAGCGCCTCCGCCGGACGCCGAGAGGTCAGGAGCCGCGCCCGATCCACTCCTCGCCGCCCTCGTAGACCTCCTTCTTCCAGAGCGGCACCTCGAGCTTGAGCGTGTCGATGGCGTCGCGGCAGGCGGCGAGCGCGTCGGCGCGATGCGGAGCGGAGACTGCGATCGCGACGCTCGTCTCGCCGATCCCGACCCGGCCGACCCGGTGGGCCATGGCCACGCGGCAGAGGTCGTAGCGCGCGAGCAGGCCGGCGGCGATCTCCTCCATGACCTGCTCGGCCATGCCCTCGTAGGCCTCGTACTCGAGGTGGACGACGGTTCGGCCGCGCGAGCGGACGCGGGTCGTCCCCAGGAAGGTGGCGACGGCGCCGGCGTGCTCGTCCGCGACGTCGGCCACGACGGCCGCGAGGTCGATCGCATCGTGCGTGAGCCGGAAGGCGCCGCCGGACACGGGCGGGATGAGCGCCACCTCGTCACCCTCGGCCAGCGGGCGAGCGGGCTCGGCGTAAGCCTTGTTGACTGCGTACAGGAGGCCGGGCGGCCGGTCGCCGAGGTCGAGAGGCGCCCAGACGTCGGCGACGCAGGCGCCGTCGGGCAACTCGAGCTCCCGCTCGCCCGTGCCGGCGCGCTCGCGCAGCCCGGCGAACAGCTTCACGGTGACGCGCACGAGCCGAGACTAGTCGCCGCCGCCCGTGATCCGCTCCACCGTCTTGAGGACGAACGGCTCCGAAAATCCGGCCGCGAAGGCGACGGCAGCCTCGACGGCCCAGTCGGCGCCCTGCTGGCCGGCGATCTCCACCAGGCCGCTCTCGAGGACGATCCAGAGGAAGAGCCCGGCGACTGCTCCGATCGGCACCTGGAGCGCGAATGCGTACCAGAACGTCCTCATGCTCGCGATCCGTGGCAGCTGATCGCGGAGCTTGAGCGCGCCGCTGAGGGTGGCGCCGAGCGCGCCGGCGACCGCGACCAGGAGGCCATTCCGCCAGCTTGCGTCGTCCGCGGCGAGGTCGATCACGATGATGAGGGCGACGGCCAGGCCGGCCATGACGGGCGCGAGCCAGACGAGCCGCATGGCTTTCGTTCCCGACCGCGCGCGGGCCAGGGCGTACAACGACTGGCGGGTGCGGTAGAGCACGGAGAGCTTGCGACGGGCCTCCTCGAGCGCGCCCGCGGCCACGGTCTCGCCGTTCGCGTATTCGACCGACGCGGCGATCGGCTTCCTCTTGTACAGGGTTCGCCACGTCGTGATGTCGCCGCCGCCCTCCTGCTCGTCGCGGGCGTACTCGAGCTCGAGGAGCGAGCAGAGGAAGCTCTCGTCGCCGACGGCGATGAGCGCCTGATCCACCTCTTCGAGCAGCTCGCCGAGCGCGTCGCTGCTGTTGGGGGGGTCGCGCTCGAGCAGCTCTCCGAGGACCGTGCGGGCCTCCGCGTCGAGGTTTCCCTCCCGCTCGAGCCACCGGGCGTCGGCGATGGCCGTGTGCATGCGCTCGAGGTTCTTCCGGAGCTCGGGATTCCGGGGCACCGTGCGGTCCCAGAACCGCCACCCGGACCGCGCCAGGCGGCTCACGATTGCTTCCGAGCGGGCGCGGAGGGCGTTGTGGAACTCGTCGGGGCTCATGGAATCGTGGCGGCGGGGCGGACTATCGCACGTACCATGCGGGCGTGGCCACCGCGGAGGAGCGGCGCGAGACAGACTCCGGCATCGAGGTCAAGCCGGTCTACACGGAGGAGGACGCGGCGGGGCGCGAGCTCGAGCTGCCCGGTGAGTTCCCCTTCACGCGCGGGCCCTACCCGGACATGTACCGGGGCCGGCCGTGGACGATCCGGCAGTACGCGGGCTTCGCCTCGGCCGAGGAGACGAACGCGCGCTTCCGCTACCTCCTCGAGCAGGGGCAGACCGGGCTCTCGGTGGCCTTCGACCTCCCCACGCAGCTCGGCTACGACTCCGACGACCCGCGGGCGGCCGGCGAGGTGGGGCGGACCGGGGTGGCGATCGACTCGCTCGCCGACATGGAGGCCCTCTTCGACGGCATCCCGCTCGACGAGGTCTCCACGTCGATGACGATCAACGCGCCCGCTGCGCTCCTCCTCCTGCTCTACGAGCTCGTGGCGGAGCGCCAGGGCGTGGCGAGCGCGGAGCTCAGAGGCACGGTGCAGAACGACATCCTCAAGGAGTACGTGGCGCGCGGGAACTACATCTTCCCGCCGCGGGAGTCGATGCGGATCACGACCGACCTCTTCGC
The DNA here is from genome assembly GCA_050697795.1 of Gaiellaceae bacterium. Lineage (GTDB taxonomy): Bacteria > Actinomycetota > Thermoleophilia > Gaiellales > Gaiellaceae > JAIBJN01. Next base: position 3,033 of record JBOHAK010000365.1, on the reverse strand, counting down.
GTACTGCCGCGAGCGGCTCCCGCGCTGGAACACGATCTCGATCTCCGGGTATCACATCCGCGAGGCGGGCGCCACGGCCGTGCAGGAGCTCGCCTTCACGCTCGCGCATGGCATCGCCTACTGCGAGGCGGCTGTGGCCGCGGGGCTCTCCCCGGACGAGTTCGGCGCGCGGCTCTCGTTCTTCTTCAACGCGCACAACCACTTCTTCCAGGAGGTGGCGAAGTTCCGGGCTGCGCGGCGCCTGTGGGCGCAGATCATGCGCGACCGCTTCGGCGCGACGAACCCAAAGGCGCAGGCGCTCCGCTTCCACGCGCAGACCGGCGGCTCGACGCTCACGGCGCAGCAGCCGGAGTCGAACATCGTTCGTGTGGCGGTGCAGGCGCTCTCGGCCGCGTGCGGCGGCGCGCAGTCGATCCACACCAACGGCTTCGACGAGGCGCTTGCCCTGCCCACCGAGCGCTCGGCTCGGATCGCCCTCCGCACCCAGCAGATCCTGGCGAGCGAGGCCGGTGCGACGGACACGGCGGACCCGCTCGGCGGCTCCTTCTTCCTCGAAGCCCTCACCCGGGAGCTCGAGGTGCGGGCCTGGGAGCTGATCGGGCGGATCGACGAGCTCGGCGGCGCCGTCGCGGCGGTCGAGCAGGGGTTCACGCAGCACGAGGTCGAGGAGTCCGCCTACGAGCACGAGCGGCAGGTCGAGGCGGGCGAGAAGGTCATCGTCGGCGTCAACCGCTTCCAGGAGGGCGACGAGGAGGAGGTCGAGCTTCACTCTCTGGATCCGGCGGCCGAGCGCCGTCAGATCGAGAGGACCGAGAAGATCCGAGCGGAGCGAGACCAGGCTGAGGCGGAGCAGGCGCTCGCGCGCGTGCGCGAGGCCGCGCGCGGGACGGCCAACCTCCTCCCGCCGATGCGCGAGGCGCTCGCCGCCCGCTGCACGGTCGGCGAGATCTGCGACGCGCTCCGCGAGGAGTTCGGCACGTACGACGCACATCGGGCCCCCTAGCCCGGGCTCGGCGCCGAGAGGGAGACTCCGCCACCGGCGTACACTCGGGCCATGGCCGCCTGCGGTCGCTGTGGAGCAGAGAATCCGGAGGGCGCGCGCTTCTGCGCCTCGTGCGGCGCCGCGCTTGCCGCCACCGTCGACGCTCCGCGCGAGGCGCGGAAGCTCGTCACGGTCCTCTTCACCGACGTCTCCGGATCGACCGACCTCGCGGAGCGCCTCGATCCCGAATCCGTCCGGCGCGTGATGGGCCGCTACTTCGACGAGATGCGCGCGGTGATCGAGCGCCACGAGGGCACGGTGGAGAAGTTCATCGGCGACGCGATCATGGCCGTGTTCGGCATCCCGGCCGTGCACGAGGACGATGCGCTCCGCGCCGTCCGCGCCGCGGTCGAGATGCGGCAGGCGCTCGACGCGCTGAACGGCGAGCTGGAGCGGGAATGGGGCGTTCGCATCGCCGTGCGTACCGGCATCAACACGGGCGAGGTCGTCGCCGGTGACGCGACGGCTGCACAGATGCTCGTGACCGGCGACGCCGTGAACGTGGCGGCGCGCCTACAGCAGGCGGCCGAGGCGGGAGAAGTGCTCATCGGCCGTGACACCTACCTCCTGCTCCGGGACGCCGTTCAGGGGGACCCGGTCGAGCCGCTCCAGGTCAAGGGGAAGGAGGAGCCCCTCGACGCCTATCTCCTCGCGGAGCTGACGCCGGGCGCCGCCCTACCGGCACGCCACCTCGACTCGCCGCTCGTCGACCGGCTGCGCGAGCTCGAGCTTCTGGGCGAGGCCTTCGACCGCGCCGTGGGGGAACGTGCGTGCCGGCTCATGACCGTGATCGGGACGGCCGGTGTGGGCAAGTCCCGCCTGGCGTCCGAGGCGGTTTCGGCCGTCGGCGAGCGCGCGACCGTCCTCGTCGGCCGCTGCCTGCCCTACGGGGAGGGCATCACGTACTGGCCGCTCGTCGAGGCGGTGAAGCAGGCCGGCGGCATCGCCGACGCCGACGGCGCCGACGCCGTGCGCGCCAAGCTGGCGACCCTGGTCGAGGACGGCGAGGACGCTCCGCTCGTGGCGGATCGCATCACACAGCTGCTCGGAGTGGTCGAGTCGGTCACCAGCAACGAGCAGACGTTCTGGTCGGTGCGGAGGCTGCTCGAGGCCGTGGCGCGCCGCCGCCCGGTCGTGCTCGTCCTCGAGGACGTGCACTGGGCCGAGCCCACGCTCCTCGACCTCGTCGAGTACCTGGGGGACTGGTGTCGGGACGCACCTGTCCTCGTTCTGTGCCTGGCCCGTCCGGACCTGCTCGACGAGCACCCGACCTGGGCGCGGAAGACGTGGGCCTCGACGGTGCTGCTCGAGCCCCTCGCCGACGACGACACCGAGGCGCTGATCCAGAACCGGATCGGAGACCTCGAGCTCGACGCGCAGGTGCGGGCGCGAGTGCGGGAGGCCGCCGAGGGCAACCCTCTCTTCGTCGAGCAGATGCTGGCCATGCTCGCGGAGGGTGGCTCGACGGCGGAGAGCGCGGTGCCGCCGACCATCCAGTCCGTGCTGGCGGCGCGGCTCGACCGGCTCACGCCTGACGAGCGGCTCGTGATCGAAGCCGCCTCTGTGATGGGCCGGGTCTTCTGGTGGGAGGCGCTCGAGGTGCTGCTGCCCGGCGAGCTCGGCCCGCAGGTGAGCGGCCTCCTGATGGCGCTCGTCCGCAAGGAGATGATCGTCCCCGAACGGGAGGCCGCCGGCCGGGAGCACGGTTTTCGCTTCCGCCACATCCTCATCCGGGACGCGGCCTACGCAGGCGTCCCGCTCGAGGCGCGCTCGGACCTGCACCGGCAGTTCGCGGAATGGCTCGAGGGGCGTCGCGGAGAGTGGGACGAGATCGTCGGCTATCACCTCGAGCAGGCCCACCGCCTCCGCACGCGACTCGGCATGCTCGACGAGGCGTCCGGAGCATTGGCGTCCCGGGCCGGGGAACGGCTCGGCGCCGCGGGTCGGCGCGCCCTCGCGCGCGGGGACATGCCCGGGGCCCTCAACCTCCT
>JBOHAK010000364.1:0-2174 GCA_050697795.1 Gaiellaceae bacterium | reverse complement strand
CTCCTCGACGAAACGGACGTATCCGCGCGCGGCATCCGGTAGGTCACCGAGCGACTCGGCGCCGCCGAGTGTCGCCTGCCAGCCCGGGAGCGACTCGTATACCGGCTCCGCGTGGTGGAAGTCGCTCTGGTGGGCCGGGAACTCGGCCGTCTCGGTGCTATCCGGGAGGCGGTAGCGGGTGCAGACGGGGATCTCGGCGAAGGCCGAGAGGACGTCCAGCTTCGTCAGCACGAGGCTCGTCATGCCGTTCACACGCACCGCGAACCGCAGCGCGACGAGGTCGAGCCAGCCGCAGCGGCGCTCGCGCCCGGTCGTCGTCCCGTACTCCGCGCCGAGGTCGCGCACGCGCTCCTCCTCCGGCCCCTGGATCTCGGTCGGGAAGGGCCCCTCGCCGACGCGCGTCACGTATGCCTTCGCCACGCCGAGCACGCGGTCGATGCGTGTGGGGCCGATACCGACGCCGGTGGCGGCCGCGCCGGCGAGCGGATTGGAGGAGGTGACGAACGGATACGTGCCGTGGTCGAGGTCGAGCAGGGTGCCCTGCGCCCCCTCGAGCAGGACGCGCTGCCCCTCGTCGAGGGCGCGGTCGACGAGCAGGGAGGTGTCGGCGACGGACGGACGCAGGCGGACGGCGCACTCCTCCATCCGCTCGGCGAGCTCCTCGACCTCGAGCGGCTGGACGCCGTGCATCCGCTCGAGGAGCACGTTCTTCTCGGCGAGGGCGGTCTCGAACTTCTGGCGCAGGATCTTCGTGTCGAGGATGTCCTGGACGCGGATGCCGATGCGCGCCGCCTTGTCCGCATAGGCGGGGCCGATGCCGCGCCGCGTCGTCCCGATCTGCAGCTTGCCGAGGCGGCGCTCGCTCGCCGAGTCGATGGCGACGTGCCAGGGCATGATCAGATGCGCGTTGCCGGAGACGCGCACGCCGGCGGTGGGGATCCCCCGCTGCTCGAGCCCGTCGAGCTCGGCGACGAGCAGGCCGGGGTCGACGACGCAGCCGGCGCCGACGACGCAGAGCTTCCCGCTCAGGATCCCGGAGGGGACGTGGTGGAGCTTGAACGTCTCGCCGTCCGAGACGATCGTGTGCCCGGCGTTCGGCCCGCCCTGGTAGCGGCAGACGACGTCCGAGTCCCGCGCCAGGAGGTCGACGATCTTCCCCTTACCCTCGTCGCCCCACTGGGCGCCTACGATCACGGTCGCCGGCATCGGCTCCCAGCTTAGAAGCAGGCAACGACGCCGGGGCGCGGGTGTTCCACACCGGGTGTGCAGGGTCCCGCGGAACTTCCCGCACGGTGCGCCTTTTCCCTCCACGGCGGCTGTGGGTCCCCTGGTGGGAATGTCGTCCGCCTGGCATGGGAACATACGTTCTTTCCTGCAAAGAGGCATCTTCTCGCTGTGAATTCCCAATCCACAGATTCCGGTCCGTCCGGCCCAGGGCCCTTACAGTCGCGTCCAATGGCGGCGAACGGGGCACAGGCAGCGGTCAGGGAACCCCAGGTCCCCCCGCAGAACCTCGACGCCGAGGAGTCGGCCCTCGGCGCGATGATGCTCTCGACGGGCGCGATCGCGGCCGTCAGCGAGGTGCTTTCGGCGGACGGCCGCGAGTTCTACCGGGAGAGCCATGCCAAGGTCTACCGGGCAGCGCTCGCGCTCTACGCGAAGGGCGAGCCCGTGGACGCGATCACGCTCGTCGACGAGCTCGACGAACGGGGTGAGCTCGAGGACGCGGGCGGCAAGGTGCGCGTCCACGAGCTGGCGGCGCTCGTCCCGGCGAGCGCGAACGCGGGCCACTACGCGCAGATCGTCAAGGAGTCCGCCACGCTGCGCGGTCTGATCAGGGCGGGCGGCGAGATCGCGCGGCTCGGCTGGGAGCGCCCGGGGGAGACGACCGAGCTCGTCGACCGCGCCGAGCAGATCCTCTTCGACCTCTCCCAGGAGAAGGCGACCTCGGAGTTCAGCCACATCGAGGCGCTCCTCAAGGAGAGCTTCGAGCGGATCACCCAGCTCTACGAGTCGGGCGCCGACGTCACCGGGGTTCCGTCCGGCTTCCGCGACCTCGACCGCATCACCTCGGGCTTCCAGGAGGGCAACCTGATCGTCATGGCCGCGCGCCCGAGCATGGGCAAGTCGGCCCTCGGGCTCGGGGTCGCCGCCAACCTCGCGGTGCGCAAGAA
>JBOHAK010000363.1:0-4899 GCA_050697795.1 Gaiellaceae bacterium | reverse complement strand
TTCAGCAGCGTCTGGACGACGTGGAGGTCGGGGAAGCCCGGGTACTCGTCCCAGTCCCAGATCGAGAACGGGGACGGCCGTGACAGCTGCCAGCCGAACGTGCGGTCCCAGAAGACGCGCGCGGCGTTGAGGGGATCCGGCTCGAGCAGCAGGATCCAGAAGCCGATCGCCGTGGCGACGAGGGCGCCGCCGAGGAAGAGGAGCTGGCCCCGCGGCCAGCGAGTCGCCCGCGGGTACGAGGCCCAGAGCGGGAAGAGCAGGAACGCGGCGAACTTCGTCCACGCCGCCAAGCCCGCGAAGAGCCCGCGCGCGGGCGCCGAGGTGACGAAGACGAGCCCCCAGACGAGCAGCGCAGGCATGATCGCGTCGTTCGAGTTCGAGCTCGAGACGTACTGCGTGAAGGGGTAGGCCGCCCAGGCGAACGCCAGCGTCGCGCCGAGGCGCGCGCCGCCGAAGCGGAAGCCGAGGAGGCCCATGCCGATGAGTGCCAGCCCGTCCCAGAGGAGCGAGGTGAAGTGGGCGGCGGGCAGGTCGTCCCACTCGTAGCTCCAGCCCACGGCGAGGAAGCCGGGCACGTAGGCCAGGTAGCTCACCGGCCCGTAGGTGTCGCCGCGCCCGTTGGCCACCTCGCAGCGTCCGTTCGTCTGGATCCGCTCGCGGACGTAGCCGTCGGCGTCGGGCTCGCCGCACTCCTCCCCCTCGTCGGTCGGCATGTTGCCGTACGGGCTCTCCCCGTCGCCGGCGATCCGCTGTGCGCCGATCACGCCGGCGAGGCCGACGTCGATGACGTTCGACGCGCGCAGGTTGAGGCCGAAGCGGAAGCCGGCCAGGAAGACGGTGGCGGCGAGCAGCGCCCAGACCGGCCAGAGGGCGCGCGACGGGCTGCCGCGGCCGCGCCACCCGATCCACGCCATGCGCGCGAGCAAGTAGAGGAGCGGCGGGTAGGCGAGCGGCATCGCGGTGAAGACGTCGCCGCGGTTGAAGAACCAGAGCGAGATCCCGAACGAGAGCAGCACGAGCAGGTCGAGGTTGCGGACCGAGAGCGGACGCCGCAGGTCCCCGAGGCCGAGCAGGAAGACGGCGCAGAAGCAGAGCCACACCCAGGGCTCGTTGATCTTCCTGCCGAACGCGCCGTCGTAGCCGCGCGCCATCTTCCAGGCCACCTGCGGCCCGGTCCAGGCCTCGGTGACGGCGCCCGTGATGTCGTCCACCTTCGCGAGGACGATCTGGCCGGCTTCCGGCCTCGACGACCAGACCTTGACCGTCCACACGCGCGTGTCCTCGTCGAACAGGGCCTCGTCCGTCAGCGTGCGCTCGGGGTAGCGCGCCACCCAGTCCGCGACCTTGTCCTTCGCGAGCGCGCGGTCGACCGCCTCCTGCTCGGTCAGGAGCGGCTCCTCCGGTTCGGGGACGAACGGCGTCCCGATCAGGTTGCCGCGCTCGTCGTAGGAGGGCGCCTCGGGCAGCACCTGGGCCTGCGCGTGCGCCGCGCCGGCGCCGAGGACGAGCGCAGCGAGGACGGCGAGCGCTACGCGACCCGGCGCCGTCGGAAGCTCCACAGCTTGTTGGCGACGAAGTTCCACGGCGTGACGAGCGCGATGGCGATCGCCTGGGCCGGCAGCTTGGGCAGCCCGAGGGCGACGAGGGCACTCAGGAAGACGAGGTTCGCCCCCAGCGCGATGGTCGAGACGACGAGGAAGCGGACACCCTGGAAGACCGGGTGGCCACGCTGGTGCCGGAACGTCCACAGCCGGTTCCAGAGGTAGTTGTTCGTGACGGCGACGAGGAAGGAGCAGACGGCGGCGGCGAGGTAGTGCACGTCGAAGGCCAGGAGCGTCGCGTAGACGGTGAGGTTGACGACGTACCCGGAGGCGCCGACCGTGCAGAACTTCGCCAGCTGCACCCAGTTCGCAGGCCGGCGCAGGGCGACGGTCGCCGCATCGGTGAGGGCGCTCGCGCGGGAAGAGGTCGCCTCGGCTCCTTTCGACACCGCAGGAAGGTTAGACAGCGGGACGCAGGCGCTGGTTCCCGAGCGTGACGGCGCCGTCCGCCTCGAGCTCGAGTCGACCGTCCTCCGCGGCCGCGACGATCCGCGCCACCTTGCCGTCCGTGCTCACGAGCAGGTCGGCGAGCACCCCCGCCTCGTCGCCTCCGACGAGCACGCGCGAGTCTCGGAGCTCCGAGAACGTGCAGCCGTCGAGCCGGTAGAACTCGAGGTTCCCCTCGAGGAGCACGAGCGCCGACTCGACGACGATCCGCTCGTCGCGCACCTCGCACGCCGGGAAGGGCAAGAAGCGGTCCTTCTCGTCGCCGCACTGGACCTCCAGCCCCACGAGCCGCCGGATCGCTCGGTCGAAGAGCGCGTCCGCGGCGACGCCGAGCCGGATGCCACGGTAAACGACGGGTCGGCGGACCAGGCCGCTGGTCCGGAGGAGGGGCAGCATTCGCGCCGAGGATGCCCGCTCGCCGGGCCGCGCAAACGCCCGGGGCCCCGCCGCGGCCGGGAGTAGTCGGACATAGCCTCTCGAGCCACGTCGGGGTCTGACCCCGTCATGGCCCTTTCGGCATGGCCCTTCGAGCCGCGGCGGGGTCTGACCCCGGCACGGCCGCCGCGGGCGTGGCCGTTCAGATGCCCGTGGCTCTCCTCGCGCCCGGGTAGTCCCGCGTCGGGCTCTGACCCGCCACGTCCCAATCGGCCAGGTCGGGGTCTGACCCCGTCATGGCTGCTGCGGGCGTGTCCGTACAGGCGCGCCTAGTAGCCCTCTTCGCCCACGAGCGGGACGAAGCGGCATGGCACCGAGTGGACGACCGCCGGGCCCTCCGGGCTGCGAACGACGACCTCCAGCCGCTGGGCGGCGCGGTCGCCGATCGGGACGACGAGGCGGCCGCCCTCGACGAGCTGCTCGTAGAGCGTCGGCGGCGGCTCGGGTGCGGCGGCGGCGACCGTGATCGCGTCGAAGGGGCCGTGCTCGCGGAGCCCGAGCGACCCGTCCCCGAGGTGGACGGTCACGTCGTCGTAGCCCGCGTCGTGGAGCTTCTCCCGCGCGCGCTCGGCGAGCTCGTCGATCCGCTCGATCGTGTGGACCTCGCCCCCGAGCTCGGCGAGCACGGCCGCCTGGTAGCCGGAGCCGGTGCCGACGTCGAGGACGCGCTGGCCCGGCCGGACGGCCGCTTCCTGGCAGATCAGCGCGACCATGTACGGCTGCGAGATCGTCTGCCCCCAGCCGATCTGGACGGGGATGTCGTCGTAGGCCCGCCTGCAGTCGTCTGCGTCGGTGAACGCCTCGCGCGGCACCTTGCGCATCGCATCCAGCACGCGGGCGTCGTCGATCCCCCGGGCCTCGAGCTGCTCCACGACCATCCGGTCGCGAAGTGCGGCGAAGTCAGGCTCTCGCCGCCTCACGGGATCTTCGCATGCCGGCCGGCGCCGGCAGGCCGAAGTGCGCGAGCGCGAGCGGGGCGATGTCGGTGATGCCGGGATCGGGCGGGTAGGGCGGCTCGTCGAACCCGGCGGCGACGAGCGGGACGATCGAGTCGCCCGCGCCGAGCGAGCCGTGGCTCCCGCCGCCGAGATGGTGCCGCCCGCCGAGGTCGGCGAACTCCCAGCCCTCGGCGGCGGACACGAGCACCTCGCCCGCGTTGGCGCAGTGGAGCGCCCGCCAGGCGCGCTCCAGGCCGTTGGGATACCGGTCGAAATCGAGCACGGAGGCTTCGCCCTCGAGCCGCCACTCCTCGCCCGCGAGCGCGAACCTGAGCTCCGCTCCGTCCCGCCGCGCGACCGCGGTACCGTCCTCCAGGAAGAGGACGACGTCGGCGGCAGGCGCGTCGTCGAGCCGCTCCGCGAGGTCACGGGCGGCGAGCCGGCAGCCGTCGAGCCGGTAGACCATCCCCGCGCGGTTGGAGGCGAGAGCCAGCACGCCGCGCTCGCCCCCGGGAAAGGAGTCGTGGAGACGGGCGAGCCGCTCGACCGGAGTCTGCCCGTGGTCCGAGCAGGCGACGACCGCGTAGCGCTCGAGAAACGCATCCGTGCCTCCGGCCGCCTCGAGCAGGCGCGCGACCGCCCCGTCGGAGCGCTCGAGCGCCGCGAGCGAGCCCTCCGGGCCGGAGATGTGCGAGGCGTAGTCGTAGTCCGGCAGGTAGAAGACGAGGAAGTCGAACCCGTCGCGTGTGACGAGCCAGCGGCCGATTGCCCCGGCGTAGTCGTCGATCGAGCCCTCGAGCCGCGAGCGCACGGCGAGGCCCGCGCCGGTCCGCTCCGACTCGAACACGTTGAAGAAGAAGAAATGGCGCGGCCCGTACACCGCCTCGTACCACCGGTTCCGCCGCGCGAGCACGGGCAGGCGGATCGGGTGGCGCGTGCGGCCGCGGTAGCAGGTGAAGTTGATCGCGGCCGGCTCGAGCCCACCGTCCTCCAGCGCCTCGAAGACGGTCGTCGCGCTCTTCGCGACGTGCGCGCCGCTCATCGCGAACACCGTGTCGCGGATCGACCGGCGGGCCCCGACCGCCCGCATCGCCGAGAAGGACGACCCGTACTCCACCACTCTCCCCTCGCCGCGGTGGTACCAGACGAGGTGGGGGATCGCGTGGACGTCCGGGAAGGCGCCCGTGGCGATGGACGTCAGGCAGACCGGCGTGAGGGAGGGGAAGACGCTCGTCCCCCGACCGCTCCAGCCGGCCTCGGCGAGCGACGCGAGCGCCGGGAGCCTGCCCTCGTCGAACCCGCGCCGGAGCACTTCCGGGGTGAGCCCGTCGATGACGACGAGGACGAGCTTCTTGCGGTCGACGTCCGTCGGCTCAGTCCTTCGCGAGAACTCTGAGGCCCGCGTAGCGGGAGCCGGCCCGGCGCCCCAGCCGCGCGCCGGCGACCGGGGTCGCGACCGCCGCGACGTAGCCGAGCGC
>JBOHAK010000362.1:0-1582 GCA_050697795.1 Gaiellaceae bacterium | reverse complement strand
CCCCGAGCGATAGACAGTAACGCTCGCGGCGATCGCCAGCCGGCGCGGCTCTCCGGGAATCTCGCCGGACGGCAGCTCCGCCCTCTCGGAAGCGAGCGGCGCGACGAGCTCGGAAAGCGGCTCCTCCGCGAGATCGGGGCGGATGTGGACGATCTCGGCCGCCCGCGAGGCGTCGAGGGCCAGGAGGTTGGCGGGCTCGGGCGCCTGGGGGACGTCGACCGGGCGCTGGACCACGGGGACGGCCGCCTCGACCCCGTCTAGCCGTTCGTACGCGCTCGCCAGGTAAAGCGGATGGATCGAGCCGGTGCGCTCGTCGGGCACGACGCGTGCGTCGGCCCCGGCCTCGTACGCGGCGCGGTCCTCCTGGGAGCGCAGCCAGGTGCTGCCGTAGGCGGCCGCGAACAGGCCGATCGCGACCGCGAGGGTGAGCAGGACGGCCGCGCGTGCGGAGCGGGCCGGGCGACGGGCGAGCTGCCGCGTTCCCAGCGGCGCGACGAGGCCGCGTGCTCCGGTGGCGATCCGCTCCGCCAGGAGGCCGACCGCGGGGACGATCCGTAGCGCGAGCAGCGCGCCCGCCAGGAGCCCGAGCGCGGGCGCCACGACGAGGAGCGGGTCGATTCCCAGCCGGCCCCGAATCGATTCCACGACCGGTCCCTGGTAGCGGCGCAGTTGCCAGTACGCGAGCGCCGCCAGCGCGACGACGACGAGGTCGAGCCCCGCGCGACGGACGAGGCTGCTCCCCTGCGGCCGTCCCTGCTCGCGGACGGTCGTCGCGACCGCAGCGGACCGGAGCGCGGGCGCGGCGAGCCCGACGGCGCAGAGAATCCCGGCGACCCCGGCCAGCACGTACGAGAGGGGCCCGACGCGCGGCTCCAGCTCGAGGCCGATGTCGGCCAGCGGCCCCACTTGGTTCAGCGCGCGCAGGGTCAGCGCGGCTAGCCAAGGGGCCGCGAGCACGGCGGGGACGGCGAGCAGGGCGCCCTCGGCGAGCGCGAGCAGGCCGACCTCGCCCGGGCTTGCGCCCCGCGAGCGGAGGATCGCCGCCTCGAGGCTGCGGCGCTCCGCGAGCAGCCCGGCCAGGAAGAGCAGCGCGGCGCCGGCCAGGACGGCGAGCTGGACCGACGACACGAGGACGCCGGACCGCGAGACGAGCAGCGACCGGTCCGCCGCGGCGAGCACGGAGCCCAGGCCGGTGCGCACGCTGAGGCTCTCGTCTCCGTCACCCGCGTTCAGGCGCTCCTCGAGGCCGTCGACCGCCGCGCGCAGCCGGTCGAGGTCTTCGACGGCGATCTCGTCGCTCGCCGGCGCCGCGCGCCAGCGGGCTTCGGCTCCGTCCGCGCCCAGCGCGACGAACGCCTGCTCGGAGACGACGAACGGCCCGAAGGTCGTGAAGCGCAGCTCCTCCCGCCCCTCGGTCTCGAGGGGGCTGCCCCACCAGAATGGATCGTCGACGTCGTCGACGCGGTAGACGCCCGAGATCCGCGCGGTGACCCGGTCGTCCTCGTCCCGGACCGACGGCAGCTCGAGCGTGTCCCCCGGCGCGAGCCCGAGGGCCTCGGCGGCGGGCTCCGGCAGCGCCGCC
>JBOHAK010000361.1:0-3268 GCA_050697795.1 Gaiellaceae bacterium | reverse complement strand
GCAGTGGCGCACCGGGCAGCGATAGGCGTATGGCGCCGGGATCGCGAACGACCCGGGCAGAAGCGGCCCGTAGCCGGCGTGCGCCATGGAGAAGTTCACGGAGGCGATCCCGGACAGGAGCCCGTGGAAGCTCCGCGTCAGCCCGACGACCTCGAAGCGGCCGGTGTGCATCTTCGCGAGCTTGAGCGCGACCTCGTTCGCCTCGGAGCCGGTGTTGAGGAGCATCACGCGGCGCAGCGGCTCCGGGAAGAGGCCGACGAGCCGCTCGGCGAGCGCCAGCACCGGCTCCGAGAGCATCCACGAGTTGTGGTGGGCGACCTCGCCGAGCGCCGCCTGCACGGCCGCGGCGATGCGCGGGTGGTTGTGGCCGAGCGTCGAGCAGATCTGGCCCGAGGTGAAGTCGAGGATGCGCCGTCCCGACGCCGTCTCGATCCACGCGCCCTCCGCCCGCGCGATCGGCTCCGGCGCGAAGGAGCCCGCGTAGCGGATGAGGAAGCGCTCGCGCTCGTCCACGGCGCAAGAATACGATGCCGCCGACGCCGTGAGCATCTCGACCCATGTCCTCGACACCGAGCGCGGAGAGCCGGCGCGCGGCGTGCGCGTGGAGCTGTACCGCGGCGACGAGCTCGTCGCCGCCCGCGAGACGGACGAGGACGGGCGGATCGCAGACCTCGCCGGCGACGATGCCGAGCCCGACGTCTACCGGCTCGTCTTCCACCCGCGCTCGCCGTTCTTCCGCCGGGTCGAGGTCGAGATCGAAGTCGGCCCCGGCCACTACCACGTCCCGCTCCTCCTCGCCCCCTACTCGTGCGCGCTCTACCGCGGCAGCTGACGGTGGACGAGCTGGCCGAGCTCTTCCAGGCGCGGAGCCGCTTCGTCGAGGCGCTCGCGGGCGAGGAGGATCCGCTCGGGCGCGCCCGCGACGTGCTCGCCTCGCTTCCCGAGGAGCAGCGCGTCGAGGCGCTGAACGCCCACCCGCGGATCGGCGAGCGACGCCTGTCCGGGCCCTCGGCCACGGAGCAGGGCGACGCGGCTGCCGAGGGCCCGGCCGTCATGGAGGAGCTGGCGCGCCTGAACGCCGCCTACGAGGAGCGCTTCGGCTTCCGCTTCGTCGTCTTCGTGAACCGCCGCCGGCGCGCCGAGCTCGTCCCCGTGCTGCGCGAGCGGCTCGGGCGCACACGCGAGGAGGAGCTCGCGACGGGCTGCGACGCGCTCGTCGCCATCGCGGAGGACCGGTGGCGGAGCCGGTAGTCATCGGCTACGGCAAGGAGGCCGTCTCCGTCTACCGGACGGACGGCGTCCGCTCGCTCTTCGCAGCGTCGATCGGGATGACCGCCCGCGGCCCCGCGTTCCTGCCGTCCTACACGGAAGGGGACAACACGGACGTCGTGGCGACCGACTCCATGAAGAACTTCATCCAAATCGGGGCGCTCGAGTTCGACGGGACGACGCTCGAGGACTTCCTCGATCTGCTCGCGCGCCGCTTTCTCGAGACCTACCCGCAGGTCGAGCGGATCGAGCTGACCGCCCGGGAGCTGCCGTTCGCGCGCCGCAGCGAGCAGTCGTTCCAGGGGCTCGACGGCGACCGCGCGGTCGCCGAGCTCGCCCTCGACCGAAGTGGGGCGCTCGAGCACCGCTGCGGCCGGGAGGGCATCCGGCTCGTCAAGCTGACCGGCAGCTCGTTCGCAGGCTTCGTCCGAGACGAGTACACGACGCTCGCCGAGTCGCACGACCGGCCGCTCTACGTCCACCTGGACGTCCACTGGCGGAACCGGGACTTCGCGCAGCGCGCGCCGGGCGAAGAGATGCTCGACTCGGTCGCGGCGACGTTCGCGGAGTTCGACTCCGCCTCGATCCAGGAGCTCGTGCACCGGATGGGGACGCGCCTGCTCGACACCTTCGAGGAGCTCGCGGAGGTGTCCTTCGAGGGCGAGAACCGGCTCTGGGACACCGCGCAGGTGCTCGGCTCGAACGAGCGGGTCCGCGTCTACACCGATCCGCGCCCGCCGTTCGGCCGCATCGAGCTCACGCTCAGGCGGTGAGGATCCCGGCGCGCTTCAACGGGCCGCCGGGCTCGGCCAACGGCGGCTACACGTGCGGGCTCGTGGCCGGGCTCCTGGGCGGCGAGGCCGAGGTGACGCTACGCGTTCCGCCGCCGCTCGAGCGCGAGCTGGCGGTGGTGCGAGCGAACGGGCGCGTCGAGCTTCGAGACGGGGAGGCGCTCGTCGCCGAGGGCGAGAGCGCCTCGGTGGAGGTGGACGTGCCCTCGCCCGTGTCCCTCGCGGAAGCGGAGGCGGCCTCGACCCGGTACGCGGGCTTTGTGCATCACGCCTATCCGACTTGCTTCACGTGCGGGCCGAAGCGGGAAGACGGGCTGGGGATCTACGCGGGCGCGGTCACGGGGCGCGACGGACTGGTCGCCGCGACCTGGACGCCCGCGGAGGAGCCCGCGCCCGAGGTCGTCTGGGCGGCGCTCGACTGTCCGAGCGGCTGGGCGGTGGACGACTTCCAGCGCGAGGGCGTCCTGCTCGGCCGCATGGCGGCCCGCGTCGACCGGCTGCCGGCACCCGGGGAGCCGCACGTCGTGGTCGGCTGGCGCATCGGCGAGGAGGGGCGCAAGCGCTACGCCGGCTCGGCGCTCCTGACGGCGGAAGGCGAGGTGCTCGCCCGCTCCCGCTCGACCTGGATCGTCCCTACGGGAAGAGGTCCCGCTCCGGCGGCATGACGAGGTCGCGCGCGCTGCCCTCCCCCGCCGGGACGCGGTAGCCGCGCACCAGCGCCGCAGGCACGCCGCCCGACTTCCCCAGCACGAGCTCTGCGGCGCCCGCCAGCTCGTCGGCGACGGCGACCATCGTCGTCCGCAGCTCGTAGCCGCGTGCGTCGCGCGTCCCGCGCAGGTCGAGGAGCGGGCTCATGCCTGCGACGCCGATGGCGACGTCCGTCGTCCCCTGACGCCATGCGCGTCCGAAGGAGTCGCTGACGACGACCGCGGGCGCCAAGCCGAAGCGCGCGGCGAGCGTGTCGCGAAGCGCCGCGGCCGAGGCGTCCGGGTCGCGCGGCAGGAGGACGAGCCAGCCCTCGCCGGGCGCGTTGGAGCGGTCGACGCCGGCGCTAGCGCAGACGAAGCCGTGCTCCGTCTCGGCGATGACGAGATCGCCGCGGCGGCGGCGCACGGCGCGCGCCTCGCGCAGGACAACCGCCATGTGGTCGTCGGCGTGCTCGACCCGCCCTTCCGACTTGGACACGACCTTCTGGGCCACGACGAGGA
>JBOHAK010000360.1:0-8859 GCA_050697795.1 Gaiellaceae bacterium | reverse complement strand
GGGCGGCGCTCGCCTCCTACGGCGCTCGTACGGCGGCGTGGCGCGCGGCCGGTCGCGCGGTCAGGCGCTCGCCCCTCTGGAAGCGGCGGCACCCGCCTCTCGCGTAGGCCCTGCGCCGTCGGCGCTCCTGCTCGTACCACGTGCTGCGGGCGTCCGCCTGGCGACCGCCTCGACCGGCGCGAGCCGGAGCGAGGCGGCGGCGAGCCCCAGGGTGCCCCACGTCAGCGGATCCTCGAAGAACCCGCTGTAGGCCAGCGAGTGGACGACGAGGACCGTGAACACGGCGAGGAGGGAGAGCCCGAGGGCTCGGTCTCGTCTCATGGCCAGGAAGGAGGAGCGGAGCGCGGCGACGAGGAAACCGGCGTAGGCGGCGAGCCCGAGCAGGCCCAGCTCGGCGGCCACGGTCAGCGGCGTCGTGTGGGAGACGTTCCGCCGCACGCGCTCGCGCGCGTCCTCGAGCCGGCTGCTCGCGCGGGGTTGCGCGCCGATTCCCACCCCTGCCACAGGATGGTCGGCGAAGACGGGCAGG
This sequence comes from Gaiellaceae bacterium, assembly GCA_050697795.1. GTDB lineage: Bacteria > Actinomycetota > Thermoleophilia > Gaiellales > Gaiellaceae > JAIBJN01. Next base: position 8,330 of record JBOHAK010000360.1, on the reverse strand, counting down.
GTGAGCTCGACGAGCGGCAGGCGGCCGCTCGTCGCGCGCCGTGAGGACTCGTCCCAGGTCACCACGGCGAAGACGCCCACCGTGGCCAGGATCACGGCGGCGGCGGTCGTCGCGAGGACGAGTCGCGCCCTGCGATCCCCCGCGACGAGCCCGACGAGCAGAACGGCCGCGAAGAGCGCCACGAAGGTGGACTGCGAGTAGGAGAAGTACAGGCCTGCGAGGAGAAGGGCGAGGACGGGAAGGCCGATCGCGGGCCGAAGGCGCTCGAGCCACAGGAGGACGAGCGTGACCGCGATGCCGACCGCGACGTAGCGTCCGTAGATGCTCGAGTCCGAGAAGAGCGACGTGACGCGGAAGAACGACGTGTAGGCGTTCGCGAACTGGAGGTCCTCGGCGAAGAAGAGCGTGTGCGTCCACTGCTGCCAGAGCCCGATCGCCGCGAGCGCGCCCGTTCCGACGAGCAGCGTCGCCGCGAGCAGGCGCGTGACCGCGCCCGTGAGGAGCGCCTGGGCGACGACGAGGAGCAGCGCCGCGAACGGGAAGAGGAAGAAGAAGAGGTCGATCGCCCCCTCGCGCGGGTCGCGCGACCAGAGGAGCGAGAAGCCGGCGATCGCCACGAACGCCGCCGCTGGAATCGCGACGAGGAGCGGCAGCGGCCGCAGCTCGACCCCGCGGACGATCCGCAGGAGGAGGGCGAGCACCGCCGCCGCGAGGACGCCGTAGAGCGGCAGGAGCAGGAACGCGTCCTCGTCGCCGAGCTGCACGGGGATCCGGATCGGCGCCGCGGCGAGGAGCGCGACCGGCATCGCCGCCGGCCAGCGCGCGAACGCGACTGCGAGGGCCGCCACGGCGACGAGGCCGAGCGACGCGGCCGCGAGCCGGGCCGGCGAGCCGACGAGGTCCTCCAGCTGGTCCGGGACGAGCGCGAAGGCGAGCGCCACCTGGGCGGCGGCGAGGAGGGCGACGCCGGCGAGGAGGACGAGCCGGGTGCGGGCGAGGAGGAGAAGCGGAGCGGCCAGCGCTCCCAGCACTGCAGCCGCTTCGGCGAGTTCGACGCGCTCCATCCCTCTAGGGCCTCACTAGGCGGTCAAGCCTAGTCGTTACAGGCGCATTCGAGCGCGCGTCAGCGGCACGCGGCGCAGAGGCCGGCGACCTCGAGGCGGTGCCCGGTCGCCACGAACCCGTGCTCGCTCGAGACGCGGTCGAGCCAGGGGCCGAGCTCGCACTCGTCGAGCTCGACCACGCGGTGGCACTCGGAGCACACGAGGTGATGGTGGTGCCCCTCGGCGCAGCGGCGGTAGCAGAGCTCGCCGGGCCGGTGCGAGAGGACGTCGACGACACCCTCCTCGGCGAGGAGCCCGAGCGTTCTGTAGACGGTCGCGAGGCCCAGCCGCTCGCCGCGCGCGCGCAGCCGCTCGTGAAGCTGCTGGGCCGTCACGTCGTCGGGCTCCCCGAGGAGCTCGGCGAGGACGGTCGCGCGCTGCCGGGTGGACCGGAGGCCCGACTCCGCCAGCAGGTCCTGCGCACGGCCGAGTTGCTCGGTGCTGGCCACGGGGCTATGCTAGCAGCCGTGAAAACGATAATCGTTCTCACTATGTGCCTGGCTCTGGCAGCCGCGGTAACGGGCTGTGGCGGGGACGCCGGCGCGGGCGGTGGACGGAAGGAGGTCGTGGCCGGCTTCTATCCGCTCGCGTTCGCGGCGGAGGAGATCGGCGGCGACGGCGCCGAGGTCAACAACCTCACGCCCGCGGGCGCGGAGCCGCACGACGTCGAGCTGTCGGTGCGGGACGTGGAGCGTGTGCGGTCCGCCGACGTCGTGCTCTTCCTCGGCGGGGGCTTCCAGCCCTCCCTCGAGGAGGCCGCCGGCTCCGCCGAAGGCGAGGCGGTCGACCTGCTCGCCGGTCTCGACCGGATCGAGGGCGACCCGCACGTCTGGCTCGACCCCGTCCGCTTCGCGGAGGTCGCCGAGGAGATCGGCGCCGCGCTCGGGGCCGAAGCCTCCGCCCGCGAGCTCGCCGGGCGGCTGCGCGCCCTCGACGGCGAGCTCCGCACGGGCCTGACGGACTGCGAGCGGCGCCAGGTCGTGACGGCGCACGATGCCTTCGCCTACCTGGGCGAGCGCTACGACCTCGAGCCGATCCCGATCGCGGGCGTCTCGCCGGAGGCCGAGCCGAGCGCGCGCGACCTCGAGCAGGTCGCCGAGCTCGTCCGCCTGCGCGGAGCCACGACGGTCTTCGTCGAGCCGCTCCTCTCGCCCGAGGTCGGCGAGACGGTCGCGCGCGAGACGGGTGCCGAGACCGCCGTGCTCGACCCGCTCGAGGGGCTCGGCGAGGAGGCGCTCGAGCGCGGGGAGGACTACTTCTCCGTCATGCGCGCGAACCTCGCGGCGCTGCGGGAGGGACTCGGGTGTCGTTAGCTCTCGAGCTGGAGGGTGTCTCCTTCGGCTACCGGCCCGGCCAGCCCGTGCTCGCCGGCGTGGACCTCGAGGTGGAGGAAGGGGAGTTCGTCGCCATCGCCGGCCCGAACGGCGGGGGCAAGACGACGCTCGTGCGCCTCGCGCTCGGGCTCGCCCGGCCGCAGGAGGGATCCGCCAGCCTGTTCGGCGAGCCCGCGCACCGCTTCTCCCGCCGCGCGACGCTCGGCTACGTGGCCCAGCGCGCGCGGGTCGGGACGGAGGGCCCGGTCACCGTCCGCGAGGTCGTCGCCGCGGGGCGGCTCGCGCAGGGCGGGCTGCTCGGCCCCCTCCGCACGCGCGACCGCGCGATCGTCGCCGAGGCGATCGCCGACGTGGGCCTGACGGACCTCGCCGACGTGCCGCTAGCGACGCTCTCCGGCGGCCAGCAGCAGCGCGCCTTCATCGCCAAGGCCTTCGCGGGCGAGCCCGCGCTCCTCGTGCTCGACGAGCCCACGGCCGGCGTCGACGCCGAGTCGCAGGAGGCCCTCGCCCGCCTGCTCGCCCGCCTGCACGAGGACCGGCGGGTGACGACGCTCTACGTCTCGCACGAGTTCGGGGCCGTGGAGGGCATCGTCGAGCGGCTCGTGCTCGTGCGCGGCGGCATCGTCTTCGACGGCCCGCCCCGCGACCTCCCCGCGCAGTGGCACGACCCCTCGCATTCCCATGCTCGAATCTGAGTTCATGCGGCTCGCCTTCGCGACGGGGGCCGTCGTCGGCCTCCTCGCTCCCGCGGTCGGGTTCTTCCTCGTGCAGCGGAACATGAGCCTGATCGGGGACGGCATCGGCCACACGGCGTTCGCCGGCGTGGCAGCCGGCTACCTGCTCGGGATCTCGCCGGTGCTCGCCGCGCTCGTCGCCTCCGTGGCCGGCGCCGTCGGGATCGAGTGGCTGCGCTCGCGGCATCGGGCGGCGGGCGACCAGGCGCTCGCGCTCCTCTTCTACACGGGGATCGCGGCGGGCGTCGTCCTCGCCTCCTCCGCGGGCGCTCTCGACGTCGACCTCTTCGCCTTCCTGTTCGGGTCGATCCTCACGGTGACGCGAGGCGACCTCGTCCTCGTCGCCGTGCTGGGCGTGGCCGGCCTGGCCGCCGTCGCGCTCCTCTACCGCGCGCTCGCCGCCGTCGTGATCGACGAGGAGGGCGCCCGGGTCGCCGGCGTGCCGGTCGCGGCGCTGAACGTCGTCGTCGCCGGACTCGCCGGGGTGACGATCGCGCTCTCGATGCGGATCGTCGGCATCCTCCTCATCGCCGCGCTCATGGTGCTCCCCGTCGTCGCCGCCGGTCGCGTGGCGGCGAGCATGCGGGCGTCCGTCCTCCTGGCCATGGGCATCGGCCTCGCCTCGGTCTTCGCCGGCCTCACGGTCGCCTACTACGCCGACCTGCCGCCGGGGGGCGCGATCGTGCTGCTCGCCGCGGCCGCCTTCGTCGTGACGAGCGCCCTGGAGGCCGCCCGCGCGCGGCGATGAGCCGTATGCTCACGCACCGATGATCGAGGCCTGGAAGCGCGCGCTCGTGCTCGCCCCGCACACCGACGACGGCGAGTTCGGCTGCGGCGGGACGATGGCCCGCCTCGTCGAGGCGGGCGTCGAGGTGCGCTACGTCGCGTTCTCGATCGCGACGAAGTCGCTCCCCGACGGCTTCCCGCCCGACACCCTGGCCCGCGAGGTGCGCGCGGCGACGGCCGAGATGGGCATCCCCGAGAGCCTGCTGACGCTCCACGACTTCGAGGTGCGCACGTTCCCGGAGCGCCGGCAGGACGTCCTCGAGATCCTGATCGGCCTCTGGGAGGAGTGGCCGCCCGACGCCGTCCTGATGCCGAGCCTGCGCGACATCCACCAGGACCACCAGGTCGTCGCCGCCGAGGGGCTGCGCGCCTTCAAGCGGACGACCGTGCTCGGCTACGAGATCCCCTGGAACAGCTTCAACTTCGACCATCAGGCCTACGTCGGGCTCGAGCAGCGGCACGTGGAGCGGAAGGTGGCGGCGCTCGCCTGCTACGAGTCGCAGCAGCACCGCAACTACGCGAACCCGGAGTACGTCTGGAACCTCGCGCGGACGCACGGCATCAACGTGAACCGCGAGTACGCCGAGGTCTTCGAGGTCTACCGGGTCGTCACCTAGGCTCGGACGCGTCACCGGGCGAGACGGCGTGTTCGGTGGCGGCTTCGGGGCGGCCCTGCCCGTGGTCGGGAAGGGGGACCTCGCGGGCCGGCCGCGACCGGTACTCCTGTCCCGTTTTCAGCCGAACGCGCCCCCGCCGTCCCACATCGGCCGGCGTACCGCCGAATGCGGCGCTTGCCGCCCACCCCTCCCACTTGCCCTTCGGCTCGACCTGGCCGGACAGAGACGGGTCGTCGGGGATGACGCGGACCTCCGGGACGAACCATGCCTTCTCCACCTCGATCACGCGCCGGCTCGACAGGTTCCGAATCGTCAGCCGGTAGCCGGGCACCGGCTTCGGGTCCCATCGCCAGTACCTTCGGACCTTCACGTCGACGCGCGGCCGAAAGCGGTCGACGACCCGCCCGATCGCCCGCGGAAGCGACCACCGCCCACGCGGGCCGACGCGTGTCTCGACGTCCTCCGTCATGCTCGTGCGCAGGCGGCTGGCGAGCTCTCGTAGGAGCCCGATGCTTGCCTCGTCGACCTGGGCGTCGTCGCTTCCTCGCTCCTGGCGGAGGATGCCCTCCAGGGCCCGCTGGACGTCGAAGTAGGGCTCTCGCGTGCGCTCCGACAGGAAGAGGCCGCCCTGCTGGAAGTACCACTCCCTGAGTGAGCGGGTCAGCTTGTCCGCGTCGTCGTAGGTGACTCGCGGGGCGGCGTAGAAGGCGAGCATCTCGAGCCGCTTCCACAGGTCGCGGTACACCCCGGTGCGATCCTTGCGCAGGCTGATGTCGTACTCGCTCTCAAGGTCCTTGCGGGCCTTCCACGACGTCGTGAGGATCCCGGTGAGCGCGCCGAGCACCGCGGAGCCCAGAATCAGAAGCGCCTCGGTCATTGCCCACTCTCCCGCCGGAGCCGCTAAGTGACAGCCGTCACGACATGCTTACCACCGGCCGTTCGCATTCGTCAAGCTGGCTCGGCGGCGTTCGATCCGGACGGCGGCGGGCGCGTCTGTTAGCGTCCCGCGCCTCGTGAGCGTGGAGCTGCAGCCGCTCGAGCGGGTCCGGCGGGATCTCGGCGCCGACGAGCTGTGGGAGCGCTCGCTCGCGCGCTCCTTGGAGCGGCGCCTGGCCGGAGAGCGGAGGCGCAGCCTCGTCTCGGCCGCCCTCGCGGACCTCGACGGCCCGGCCGGCGCCCGCGTCTCCTCGACGCGCGATCTCGCCGACCCGGAGCTGTGGGACATCTCCGCGACCCTCGCCCACGGGAAGCGGCTGGCCGCCCAGCCGGGGCTCCTGCCGCAGGCGCGGGTGGCGGGGGCGACGCTCGTCGTCGCGGCGGTCGCCGCGGCGCTACCGGTTCCGAACGGCAGCGCTACCCGCGCGCGGAGCTCCGGCACGACGCGGGTCCAGGTCGAGCTCCTCGAGGTCGGCGCCCGCGGGCCTGCGGTCACGCGGGTGCAGCGCGCCCTCGGCATCGCCGCCGACGGCATCTTCGGCCCGCAGACCCGCCGCGCGGTGCGCGCACTCCAGAAGCGCCACGGCCTGCTCGTCGACGGGATCGTCGGCCCGCAGACGCGGAAGGCGCTCTTCGACCGCGCCTCGGCCGAGCAGCGTTTCATCCGTGCCTGGTGGGTCGTCCCGGTGCAACGGGCGCTCGGGGTGTCCGCCGACGGGCTGTACGGGCCGGTCAGCCGCGCCGCGGTGCGGGCCTATCAGCAGCGGCACGGCTTGATCATGGACGGCGTCGTCGGCCCGCAGACGCTCGGCGCGCTCGGGATCCGGCGGAGCGCCGGAGGCGGCGGCGGCGAGAAGGTGAGCGCTCCCGAGCCGTCGAGCCGCGGCGCCCGCGTGGCGAGCAGCGCGACGCGCTACCTCGGGATCCCGTACCGCTGGGGCGGCTCCTCGCCCTCGACCGGCTTCGACTGCTCGGGCTTCGTCATGTATCTGTACCGGCAGGTCGGGGTCTCGCTGCCCCACAACGCCGCGATGCAGTACGGGCACGGCCGGGCCGTCTCGCGCGGGAGCCTTCGCCGCGGCGACATCGTCTTCTTCAACGGCCTGGGGCACAACGGGATCTACCTCGGCGGCGGCCGCTTCATCCACTCGCCGTCGAGCGGCGATGTGGTCAAGATCTCCCGCTTGAGCGAGGGCTGGTACAGCTCGCGCTACGTGGGCGCGCGGCGGGTCTGAGCTAGTCGTCCCACTCGAGCTGCTCGAAGTAGCGCAGCGCGCGGCGGCTCGGGCGGACGCGGCCCGCATACCCGGCCAGCTCGTCGTCGGAGAGCTCGCCGAGCGCGTGCCGGACGCCGAGCCAGGGCAGGTTCATGTCCTCCTGGTAGACGACGGTCGAGATGCGGGGGTTGACCTCGATGACGAGGTCGCCGACGAGCTGGACGTTGAAGAAGTGCTCGATCTCGAGCGCGGCGACCGAGCGCCCGGCGACCTCGACGAGCTCCGGGTCCTCCAGCGTCCGGAAGAACATGGCGAGGCCGGCGCGCATCGCCTCGCGCGTCTTCGGGTGGCCGAGGACGATGCGCCCGGCGCGCGCGATCCCGTCCACGGTGCGCTCGCCGCCATGGGCGAGCTCCATGACGAGGAGCTCGTCACCGCCCTCCTCCGGGAGGAGCTCGGCGACGTCCTCGAGCCGCATCGCGAGGTTCCCGGGGCGCTCGCGCAGGAGCTGGTGCGCACGGTCGACCGCAGGGTCGAGCACGCGGAAGCCGCGCGACCCGGAGCTCGTCACCGGCTTGAAGCAGACCGCCCGGTCCGGATAGCCGAGCTCGCGGGCGGCTCTCTCGAACGCCGCGCGCCCGTGTACCCGGCGGAACGCGGGGACCGGGACCCCGGCCTCCGCGAGCAGCCGGTAGCACTCGGCCTTGTCGTTCGCGCGCCGCACGGTCTCGGGGGAGCTCACGAGCGCCGTGACGCCCGCGGCGGCGAGCCCGGGCTTCGCCCCGGCGAGCCCCTGCAGGTCGTGGGAGGACTGCGGGAGGACGACCTGCACCTCCTCGCGGGCGCAGAGGTCGGCGATGGCGGCGCCGAACCCCGCGTCGGCCCCGGGCGGGACGACCGCGAAGGCGTCGCAGAGGAAGCGCCCGACCGCGCGCTCGCTCATGTCGCAGGCGACGAGGCGCACGTCCCGCTCGCCGTTCTCGCGCAGCGCCCGCAGGAGCGCGGCCGTCCCCGGCGCGCCGGCTGCCGTGACCAGGATCGTGAGGGCGGCCACGCGCCTAGTATCACCGGCGGAGCAGGCGCCGCAGCCTGCTCCGCTCCGCCGCGCTCAGGAACCCGCCGAGCAGGAGCGCGGCCGGGTAGGCGGCCGTGATGCCGACCCGCATGGGGAGCGAGGCGGAGAACGGCACCCAGGCGTCCACCGCCAGGGCCGCCAGGGCGAGCGCGAAGGTCGCGACGAGCGCGAGCGGCAGCCGGCGCCGGTCCCACGGCACCGGGTAGATCCGCTGCGAGACGATCCCGACGAGGAGCGCCATGAGCCAGAGCGCGCTGACCGTCGCCCACGCCGCGCCGACGTAGGAGAAGGGCGGGATGAGCAGGAAGTAGAGGCCGACGGCCACCGCGCCCGCGACGAGCGCAGTCACCGGGATGAGCCGCACCCGCTTCGTCACGCTGAGCCCGACACCCGTCACCGCATAGGCGCCGGTCGCCATCGCCGCGAGGCAGAGCGGCGCGACCGCCACGGTGGCGTCCCAGAACCGCTCCGGCATGATCAGGTGGAAGAGCGGCAGGATCCAGGCGGACACGAGGACGACCAGGAACC
>JBOHAK010000359.1:0-3272 GCA_050697795.1 Gaiellaceae bacterium | reverse complement strand
TCTTCGCACAGCAGGCGCAGGGTGCAGGCGTCACCGTCGAGGTCAAGCGCGAGCCGGCAAACGCCTACTTCGACACCTCGCTCCTCTACACGAAGCTCGACTTCGCCCAGTCGTTCTGGACGTACTCGTCCATCCCGCTCTGGTACGAGCAGGCGCTCCTCTCCGACGCGGTCTGGAACGAGACGCACTGGCGCGACCCCGAGACCGACAGTCTCATCCGGGAGGCGCAGGGCGCCCCCGACGAAGCGACCGCCACGGAGCTCTGGCATCAGATCCAGGCGATCCAGTACGAGGAGGGCGGCTACATCGTCTGGGCCTATCAGAACCTCGTGGACGGCGCCGCTCAGAACGTGCAGGGAATCGTCCCGAGCTCGTTCTTCAACCTCGGCGGCTGGAACTACAGGGACGTCTCCCTGACGTGAGCCCGGCCCGGGTCGGCACCTCGATCCGGCCGGCGTCGTGACGGATCTCGCCGCTCCCCGCGCGGCTGCTCCGGCCACCAGGGGGCGCCGGCCGCTGCTCCGCTTCGTGCTGCGCCGCCTCGCGGCCGGCGTCGCCACGCTCTTCGTCGTCTCGATCCTGATCTTCGTCGGCACGGAGGTTCTTCCCGGCGACGCGGCCAGCGCCGTCCTCGGCCGGACGGCGTCGCCGGAGCAGCTCGCCGAGATGCGGGCGGCGATGGGGCTCGACCGCCCGGCCTACGAGCGCTACTCCGACTGGCTCGGCGGCGTCCTCACCGGCGATCTCGGGAACTCGGCGGCCGGCTACGCGGCGGGCGGCGAGTCACCCATCTGGGAGCAGATCCGCCCGAAGATCGTCAACTCCTTCGTCCTGGCCTCGATCACGGCGCTCGTCATGATCCCGCTCGCGCTCGTGCTCGGCATCCTGGCGGCCGTGCGGGCCGGCGGGCCGACCGACCACGCCATCTCGGTCTCCTCGCTCGCGATCATCTCGCTCCCGGAGTTCATCATCGGATCGCTCCTCATCCTGCTTTTCTTCTCCTGGCTCGATGTGCTCCCGCCCGTCTCGCTGATTCCGCCGGGAACGAGCCCGCTGGCGGAGCCGGAGGCCCTCGTCCTTCCGGTCCTGACCCTCCTGGGCGCGTCCCTGGCCGCCTCGATCCGCATGGTGCGGGCAGGGATGGTCGAGACGCTCAACGCGGAGTACGTGACGATGGCCCGCCTGAACGGATTCGGTGAGCGCATGGTCGTCCGCCGCTATGCGCTCCGGAACGCCCTCGCGCCCAGCGTCCAGGTCTTCGCCCAGAACGTCCAGTACCTCGTCGGGGGCATCGTCGTCACGGAGTACCTCTTCAACTACCCCGGGCTCGGCAAGGAGCTGGTCGACGCCGTCGCCATCAGGGACGTCCGGGCGGTGCAGGTGGTCGCTCTGCTCATTGCCGCCTTCTACATCCTGATCAACGTCGTCGCCGACCTCTTGGTCGTCCTGCTCGTTCCGAAGCTGAGGACGCAGGCGTGAACGTCGCCGCGCTCAGATTCGTGCGGACACCGGCCGGGCTCATCGGGAGCGTTCTCCTGGCAGCTGTCGTCGCCGTGGCGCTCCTGGGCCCCTTCTTCGCGCCTTACGCGCCGGACGAGCCGGTCGGGGTACCGTTCTCGGGCCCGAGCGAGGGACTGCCGTTCGGCACGGACTTCCTCGGACGGGACGTCCTCTCGCGCGTGCTCTGGGGTGGGCGCAGCGTCCTCGCTCTCGCCGGGCTCGCCACGTTGCTGGCGTATGCCGGCGGGATCGTGATCGGGCTCGCCGCCGGCTACAGCCGCTCGCTGCTCGACCCGGTGCTCATGCGGGCCGCCGACGTCATGCTCTCGTTCCCGGCGCTGCTCTTCCTGCTCGTCCTCGTCACCGGCGCAGGGACGAGCAAGGCCGTGCTCGTCGTCGGCGTGGCGCTCGTGCAGATGCCGCTCGTCGCACGCATCGTCCGCGCCGCCACCCTCGAGCAGTCTGTGCGCGGCTTCGTCGAGGCGGCGGTCGCGAGGGGGGAGCGCACGTCCGCAATCCTTCGCCGCGAGATCCTTCCGAACATCGCCGGCCCGATCGCGGCCGACGTCGGCCTGCGCTTCACATACGCGATCATCCTCGTTGCCTCGGTGAACTTTCTCGGGCTCGGGCTCCAGCCTCCGGCCGCCGACTGGGCGCTGATCATCAGCGAGAACCGGAACGGGCTCACCCTCAATCCGTACGTCATCCTCGTCCCGGCCGCTCTCATCAGCATGCTCACGATCTCCTTCAACCTCGTCGGCGATGCGATCGCGCGGAGCCTCGGCATCTCGACCGCCCGAAGGAGGTTGGTGCGGTGAAAGCGCCGCTTCTCCGGGTCGAGGGCCTCCGTGTCGAGCTGGACTCCGGTGCACCAATCATCGAGGACGTAAGCCTGGAGGTCCACGCCGGCGAGGTCCTCGGACTCGTAGGGGAGTCTGGAAGCGGCAAGACGACGACGGCGCTCGCCCTCCTCGGCTTCGCGCGGCCGGGCGTGCGCATCGGCGCAGGTTCGGTCGAGGTGGACGGGCAGCCTCTGACGGGACGCGGCGAGGGTGCCGCGCGGCCGCTGCGAGGCCGGCTCGTCTCCTACGTCGCCCAGGACCCGGGGCTCGCGTTCAACCCGGCACTGCGGGTGCAGGGCCTCGTCGGCGACATGGTGAAGGCGCACGGAACCGCCCGTGACGACGGAGCGGTCGCAGACGCCCTCGCCGCCGTCCACCTGCCTTCCGACCGCTCCTTCGCGCGTCGGTATCCGCACCAACTCTCGGGCGGCCAGCAGCAGCGCGTCGCCATCGCGACCGCGCTCGTCTGCGAGCCGAAGCTGGTGGTCCTCGACGAGCCGACGACCGGTCTGGATGTCGTCACGCAGGCGCGCATCCTCGAGGAGATCGACCGCCTCCGGCGCGAGCGCGGAGTCGCCATCGTCTACGTCTCGCACGATCTCGCGGTCGTCGGGTCACTCGCGGATCGCATCGCTGTCATGTACGCGGGAAGAGTCATCGAGGAGGGCCCGGCAGGCGCGCTCCTCGCCCGGCCGCTCCACCCCTACACGCGCGGGCTCCTCGGCTCCGTGCCCGACCCGGGGCAGCCGCGGCGGCTCGAGAGCATCCCCGGCGTCGCGGTGGGCATCGGCGGGCGGCCGAAGGGCTGCGCCTTCGCGCCGCGTTGCCTCCAGCGGACGGGCGACGAGGCCCTGCGCGAGATGCCACCGCTCGAGGACGTCGGCGGAGGCCACCGCGTCCGCTGCTTCGAGTGGGCGCGGACTCCACGCC
>JBOHAK010000358.1:0-2622 GCA_050697795.1 Gaiellaceae bacterium | reverse complement strand
GCGCCGAAGCGGCCGGCTAAGGCCCGTCCGCGGCGGACGTGTCGGTGCCTGACCCCGTCGTGGCGGGAGGGGACGCGGCTGCTTGGGGTCGCCGCCGGGGCGCTCTCGACCCCTGCTCCGGGCCGGAGCGGCCTGACGGCCGTCCGCGACCTGGCCCGCGAGGGCGTGTCGGCGCCTGACCCCGTCGTGTCCCGATAGGACGACCGGTGACCTGTCCCCGGCGGACGTGTCGGTGCCTGACCCCGTCGTGGCCGGTGGAGACGCGGCCGTTACCGACGGCGTGGTCAGGCGTCGTCGTCGGCCAGGCCCTTGTCGCGGAGCTCGGCCAGCGCGCGCTCCGACTTTCCGAGGTCGTCGAGACCCATCCCGCGCAGGACGGCCGGGGTCTTCGAGAACTGGACGTCCCGGTAGTCCACGACCTGGATGCGATTGCCCCACGGGTCGAGGAAGTCGAGGCCGCGGCCGGGGAGGATCTCGACGCCGCCCTCTGCGAGCGCCCGCCGCGTCGCCTCCAGGTCGTCCACGACCAGGCCGAGGTGGCGATGCCCGTCCGCAGGCTGCGTCCGGCCTTCGCCGAGCGCGAGGAACTGGTCGCCCAGGTCCACGAAGGCCATGCCGGGCAGGTGCCCGCGGAGCGTGAAGTCGAAGAAGCGGCCGTAAAAGGCGAGCGCCTCGTCCACGTCGCCGACCTCCAGGGCGACGTGGTTCACCCCCACGAGGCGCGGGCGGGGGCTCATCCAGTTCGTCCGACAGGGCGTACGGGTAGCGTGAAGGCGCACACGCGCACGGCTTCAAGCCTACCCGCGGCGTTTTTGAGGATTTGATGAAAACTCTCCCGGCCCGGCGCGCGCACGCCGATCACCTCCTACAGTGATCGAGTTGTCGGTCGTCGCCCGGATCCTGGTCGGCCTGCTTCTGCTCTGGGCTGCGGCCGCGAAGCTGCGCCGCCGCGAGGACCTGCCGGACTGGCTCGCCGCGTACGGCCTCCCCGCGCGCCTCGCGCGACCGGCTGCCTGGGCAATCATGACGGCGGAGGCCGTGGTCGGCGTCATGCTGCTCGCCGGTCTCGCGCTGCCGGCCAGCGCCTACGCCGCGGTCGGGCTCGGCGCCGCCTTCGTCGCCGCCCTCGCCCAGGCGCGACTGCGCGGCGTCGAGCGCCTCCGCTGCGGGTGCTTCGGCGCCTCCGAGGGACGCACGACGCTCCTCCTCCTGCGCGCCGGCGGCTTCACAGCGCTCGCCGCGCTCGCTGCGTTCACCGAGGGGAGCGACGTCTCGGCGTCCCGCGACACGCTCGTCCTCGTCGCGCTCGGCGTGCTCGCAGTCGCGGTGGCCGTACTCGCGCTGCTCGTGCTCGCCCTCTACCGCCAGGTGGGCGTGCTGACGCTTCGCCTCGGACCCCGCGTGCCGCTCGAGCTCGCCGAGGAGGGCCCCGAGGTCGGCGCGCCCGCTCCCGCGCTCGAGGGGCTGCAGCTCCGCGGTGCCGAGCTGGTCGCCTTCTTCTCGCCCGGCTGCCGCCTCTGCCGCCAGCTCGCGCCCGGCGTCGCCGCGCTGGCCCGCCAGGGCCTCGCCGTCCTCGTCGTCGAGGAGACCGAGGACGAGCTCGCGTTCGAGCGCTGGAACGTTCCCGGCACGCCCTTCGTCGCGCACGTCGTCGACGGCGTCGTGGCCGCGAAGGGCACCGTCAACACGCTGGAGGAGCTCGAGCAGCTCCTCGTCACCGGGGGAGCGAGGGTCAATGCCGCCGCGTGAGCAGGCGCTCGACCGCTCGGCCGAGCGGCTCGCGTCGAAGCTCGCCGAGTCGACGACCCGCAAGTCGTTCCTAGGGAGAGTCGGTGCGGCCGCCCTCGCCGTCGCGGGCGGCTCGGCGGTCGCGGCCGCCGTCAAGCCGGACGACGCCGACGCCTTCCACTTCTGCGGGCACATCTGGACGACGGGCTCCTGTCCCAGTCCCCTGCCGCCGCTCGCGCGCATCGACAGGAGGGGCTTCCCGCTCCACCCGTCGAGCGGACGCCCGGTCGACAACCTCGGACGCGTCGTGGACTCCGCCGGCTACGCGCTGAACGGAAACGGCAACCGGCTGCGCGGGCCCGACGGCGCCGTTCTGCCGCCCGCTCCGCGCAGCCGCGTCTGCGAGGACTGGACGCGCGAGCAGAAGGGCCTCAGGGACCTCGTCACCCAGGGCTCGTGGTTCCGCTGCTGCGGCGGAGAGATCCGCAAGCTCGTCGACTGCTGCTCGTTCAGCCGGCGTCGTATCAACGGCGACGCCTCGCTGACCGGCTACTGCTGGGGCGGGCGGCGCGTCTACTGCGTCATGTACTACGACACGGGGCTCCCGTGCTGATCGAGATCGCCGTCGCGACGGCCGCGCTCGTTGCCGGGATCTCCGGCGCATGGTCGCCCTGAGGACTGTCGATGCTCGAGACCTTCACTCCCGCCGTGTGCGGGAGCCGCAAACGCCAGCTAATCGCCCAGGCCCTCTTCACCGTGGCGGCTATTGCGACGTCCGCGGCTCTCGGCCTCGCGCTCGGGCTCGCCGGCTACGTCCTCGGCGGCAGCCAGGCAGTCCTCGCGGCAGCCGCGCTCGCGCTGGTCGCCGCCGCGCGCGAGCTCGGGCTCGTGCGC
>JBOHAK010000357.1:0-1937 GCA_050697795.1 Gaiellaceae bacterium | reverse complement strand
GTGCAGGAACCGCTCCGCCGCGTGGATGGCGCCCGTGTCCTCGTCGAGGGTGACGGGAGGCCGCATGTGCTTCTCCACCGGCTCGGCTGCCGCGGCGCGGGTGCGCTCGCCGAGAATCGCGTCGGCGTCGCCCGCGAACGCGGTATGACGGAGCTCGGCGAGGTAGCCGGGGAAGAAACCGCCAAGGAGGTCGGAGTCCCCGAAGAGGCCGACCACCCGCTCGTCGCCGTCGAGGACCGCGATGGTGGTCACGGGATGGGACACCAACGCCTCGGCCGCCTCGAGGAAGGTCGCCGTCTGCGGAACCGACGCCGGGACGAGTTCGATCTGGGCAAGGAAGGGCACAGGATCAGAGCTGGAAGAGCAGCAGGTAGACGGTAGCGACCGCCAGCGAGACGATCGTGATCGGAAGCCCGACGGCCAGGAAACCACCGAAGGAGATCCGCTCGCCGCTGCGCTCGACGACCCCGGCCGCAGCCACGTTTGCCGCCGCGGCGATCAGCGTCGCGTTCCCGCCGAAGCATGCGCCGAGGGCGAGGGCCCACCAGACCCCGTCCTCGAACTCGTCGTTGCCCGCCTGGAGCTGTTCCACGACCGGGATCATGGCGGCGGTGAAGGGGATGTTGTCCACGAGCGCCGATCCGGCCGCCGCGCCCCAGAGGATCGCCATGCCCTGGCCGACGTCGGAGCCGGTGGCCTCTGCGAGGCGGTCTGCGATCGCCTCGATCACGCCCTGTTCCTCGAGCGCCCCGACCATGACGAAGAGCCCGAGGAAGAAGAAGATCGTCGACCACTCCACCCGCTCGAGCGCCTCCTCGACGTCGTCTGCCGAGACCAGGAGGAGGATGGTCGCGCCTCCGAGCGCCACGACGGCGGGCTCGAGGTGGAGCGGCGCATGGAGGAAGAACGCGACGATCGTCCCGACGAGGACGGCGAGCGAGCGCTTCACGTAACGGCTCTCGCGCACGTCCGCGGCGGGGTCGAGGCGCTCGAGCTCCGCGAGCCGCTCCGGCGAGACGACGAGCCGCCGGTGGAAGATGAGGTATAGGAGGCTGCTGACGAGCAGCAGGGTCACGATCGAGACGGGTGCGAGGTTGACGATGAAGTCGTTGAACGTGAGCTCCGGTACGGCCGTCCCGATCATGATGTTCGGCGGGTCGCCGATCAGCGTGGCCGTCCCGCCGATGTTCGAGGCGATCACCTCGACGAGCACGAGCGGGATCGGGGAGATGCGCAGCACGTCGGCGAGCAGGAGGGTGATCGGCACGATGAGGAGGATCGACGTGAGGTTGTCGAGGAAGGCCGAGGTCACGCCGGTGACGCCCGCGAGCAGGAAGACGAGCCTGAACGGCCGCCCCTTCGAAAGCTGCGCGGTGCGAAGCGCCAGGTAGGTGAAGACGCCGGTTCGCTCGGTGAGGCCGACGAGGACCATCATCCCGGTGAGGAGCCCGAGCGTGCTCCAGTCCACGGCCTCGATGGCCCGGTCGAGGTCGACGACGCCGACCACGACGACCAGACCGGCCCCCACGAGCGCCGCCTTCGTGCGGTGCACCCACTCGAAGGCGATCACCGCGAGCGCGGCGAGGAAGACGATGACGGCGACGACGTCCAGCGAAGCTCCCGCGAGAATCAGTAGCCGAAGCCGTCTCGGGGCGCTGCGGGTACGGGCTCGGTAGGATCGCGCGAACCTCGACGGTCGCAGAGCTGGGCGGGCACGCCGACGGCTGTGTGACCCTCGATGCAGATCGCCCTCCAGGCCTTCTTGTTCGTCGGCGGGCTCGCCGTCGCGCTCGTCGCGAGCGACCGGGCCGTTGCCTACACGCGGGCGCTCGCGACTGCGCTCGGCGCCCCAGCCTTCATCGTCGGCGTCGTCCTCGTCTCCATCGGGACGGACCTGCCGGAGATCGCAAACTCGGTCGCGGCCCACCTCCAGGGCG
>JBOHAK010000356.1:0-2745 GCA_050697795.1 Gaiellaceae bacterium | reverse complement strand
CGGGCGTGACGATCAACGAGAAGATCGACCCGGAGCTCCTCGCCGACTTCGAGATGGCGCTCTCCGAGATCGTCGACGACGCCTGGGAATGGCGGCACGACGACGCCGACGGCCCGAACGCCCCCGCGCACCTGCGCGCGTCGCTCGTCGGCCCGCAGGTGCTCGTCCCGCTCCGCGAAGGCAGCCTCGCCCTCGGGACGTACCAGGGCATCTTCTTCTGCGAGTTCGACGGTCCACGCACACGCTCCGTCTACGTGACGACGCTGTCGTAGGCGCTCGACGCCCGGCGGCGAAGACTCCTTGTGACCAGGCGAAGCTGCGGCGCCCGGCACCGTGCCCGACTTTCCGATCAACGACGTCCTCGCGCCGGTCGGCTGGATCTTCCTCGCGCTGCTCGCGGCCAACCTGCTCCTCTTCGCTGCGCTCGTGGTCCTTCGCGAACAATGGGCGTTCCACGCCCGGCGGCGGGAGCGGATCAGGTCGCAGCTGGAGCCCTTCCTCGAACGGCTTCTCACCGGGGACCCAGACCGCGCCGTGGACGAGCTCCGCTCGCGTGTGGCGTCGCTCGGCCGGGAGGAGCGGCCGGTCGCGGCCTGGTGCCTCGAGGATCTGACTCGAGACGCGGACGAAGCGACGCGTCGCGGTGTCCGGGATCTCCTCGACGAGACGGGCGCGATCGAGCTCGCGGAGCAGTCGACCGGCGCGCCGGGCGCCGAGGCCTTCCGGCGCGGCCTTCGCTCGCCCGATCCCACGATTCGGGTCGCATCCTGCTTCGGCGTTGCGACTCTGAGCGCCGAAGACGCATCGAGCGCCACGGAAGCCGTCGCGCAGCGGCTGGCCGGCGACGACGACACGCGAGTGCGGACCGCGGCGGCGAAGGCGCTCGGCGTCATCGGCGGGACGACGCCTCACCGCGTCCTCGTCGAAGCGGCCCATGACCCCGAGCTGCGCGTGCGGCGCGAGGCGGTCGTCGCCCTCGGGCTCTTCGACGCGCCGGACTCGGTGGACCTCCTGGCCGCGGCGGCGCAGGACCCGGACAGGGAGGTGGCGCTGCGCTCCGCCGAGGCTCTGCTCGCGCTCGGTGCGCGGCCCGCGGCCGGCGCGGCTGCTCGCGCCGCTCTGGCGTCGTCGCCGGCCTGGTCGGTCGACTACGTCCGGACAACGTCGGAGCTGGCAGCGTGATCCGCGCCCTCGAGATCGCGATCACGGTCGTCTTCCTCTACTTCGTCCTCTACAACCTCTTCACGCTCTCGCTGCTCGCAATGTCCTGGGGCGAGATGTCGTGGCTCGTGCGGGGCCGCCAGCCGGGCCGCAGCGGGCTGCGACCGCTGGCGCAGCGGCCCGGCGTCAGCATCGTGGTGCCCGCATACAACGAGGAGGAGCTCGTCGTCTCGACCGTCGCGGTCCTGCTCGAGCAGCAGTACGCCCCCGCTCGAGGTCGTCGTCGTGGACGACGGCTCGACGGACGCGACCTTCGAGCGGCTGGACGCCGCCTTCGACCTCGTCACGCTCCCGCTCGGCGGTGCTCTGCCGCTCGAGAGCGCGCGCGTCCGCTCCGTTCACGCCTCGCGCGTCGCCCCTGCGCTTCGCGTGGTTCGCAAGGAGAACGGCGGCCGGGCCGACGCCCTCAATGCGGGGCTCGGTATCGCCCGGCACGAGCTCGTCGCGGTCACCGATGCGGACGGCATCCTCGAGCCGGACGCCGTCGCCCGTGCCCTGCGCCCCTTCGAGGAGCACCCCGACGACTGCGTGGCGGCGGGAGGCAACATCAGGGTGGTCAACGCCTCGAAGGTCGTGGAGGGACACGTCGTCGAGCCGCGCGTCCCCTGGACGGGCTTCGCGGCGACCCAGGTGATCGAGTACCTGCGCGGCTTCCTCGGCACCCGCATCGCATGGTCTCGCCTGAACGGGGTCGCGCTCGTGAGCGGCGCCTTCGGTGTGTTCCGCCGCGACACGCTGCTCGCCGCCGGAGGCTTCCTCCGCTCGTCGCTCGGCGAGGACCTGGAGGTGACCGTCCGACTCCACCATCAGATCCGCCCGGGCTGGCCGACCGCCCGCATCGCGTTCGTCCCCGACGCGGTCTGCTGGACGCAGGCCCCCGACACCCTCGCCGGGCTGCGCACCCAGCGAGTTCGCTGGCAGGTCGGGCTGCTCGAGACACTCCGCTTGCACAGGGGCATGACGGGCCGCCGGCGCTACGGGGCCGTGGGGCTGCTGGCGTTCCCGTACGCATTCCTCGAGGCGTTCTCCGCGATCGTCGAGGTCGTGGGCTACGCGATCGCCATCACGCTCGTGGTCCTGGAGCCGAGCCGGTGGCCCTACCTCGTGGCGTTCTTCGGCGGGACCGTTCTGTTCGGCCAAGTGCAGAGCGTGATGGCCCTCCTCGTCGAGGAGACGGGCTTCCGCCGCTACGGGCGCGCGGGGATGACGCGCCTGCTCGCGTGGAGCCTGCTCGAGTGCATCTGGTACCGGCCGCTCCTGGCGCTCTGGCGCACCGGGGCGACGCTGTCCCTGCTCCTCGGCCGGCGCCCGGGCTGGGGGACGATTCCGCGCCGCGCGATGGGGGAGGCGCCCGCCGAGTCCATGGTTCCGCTGACCCGCTAAGGTCAGCCGCGGGATGGCCGCACCCGTCGCCGTCGACCAGGAGCTCGACCTCCGCATCGATTCCCTCGCCTACGGCGGGAACGGCGTCGGGCGCCTGAACGGCTTCGTCGTCTTCGTGCGCCGTGCGCTGCCCGGCGACAC
>JBOHAK010000355.1:0-2378 GCA_050697795.1 Gaiellaceae bacterium | reverse complement strand
CCCTCGTCGCGCCCGGCGCCTACCCGGTCAGCTTCCGGCTCGACGCGGCCGTCGAGACGCTCGAGGAGGATCCCGACGGCGCACGGCTTCACGTCCACCACGGCACGGCCGAGCACTTCGCCCGCCTCGTGCGCGTCGACGACGGGCACGCTCAGCTCCGCCTCGCCACGCCGGCCGTGGCCGCGCGCGGCGACCGCGTCGTCCTGCGCGGCAGGACGACGGTCGGCGGGGGCGTCGTCCTCGACCCGGCGCCGCCCCGGCGCACCTCGGCCGAGCGCCTCGCGCTCCTCGAGCGCGGGGATCCCGCCTCCATCGTCGTCGCCGCGCTCTCGGGCGCAGCGGAACCGGTCCGGCGGCGGGAGCTGGAGCGTCGCGCACTGCTCACGCCGGAGGAGCTCGACGAGGGCCTGCGCGCCGCCGTGCGCGCCGGCGACTGGTACCTGACGCACGAGCTCCTCGAGGAGCTCCGCTACGAGGCCGTCCGCACGCTCGACGCGCGCGCGGCCAGCTCGCCCCTCGACCCGGGGATCCCCGTCGCCGAGCTCCTGCCGCCGCGGCCGTGGGCGCCCGCCCTCCTCCCGCTCCTGCCCATCGAGCGCCGCGGCCCGAAGGCGTACGCGCCGGGCGCCACCGCGCAGCTCGGCGACCGGGCGGAGGCAGCCGACCGGCTCGAGGACGAGCTCGAGGCCGCGGGCTTCACGCCGCTGAAAGTGGAGGACGCCGAGCTCGCACGCTTCCTCGAGGAGGCGGGCCGCCTCGTCCGGCTCGGCGACGGCCACGCGGTGGGGACACCCGCCTACGAGGACGCGCGTCGCCTGCTCGTCGAGGAGTGCGAGCGCGCGGGCTCGATCACGCTCGCCCGCTTCCGCGACCTCCTCGGCACGGGCCGCAAGCCGGCGCAGCTCCTGCTCGAGCGCTTCGACGCCGACGGCCTCACCCGCCGCGTCGGCGATGAACGTGTCCTGCGCCGCAAGGCCCGGACCGGCTGAGCGGCTGCGCTACGGTTCGAGCGGAGCGGCCCGGGCCCGGTGGCCCAGCCGGTCTTCAAAACCGGTGAGGCGTGGCAGCCCCACGCTGGGTAGGTTCGACTCCTGCGCCGCTCCGTACCGGTGAAACTGCCTGCATCTCGCTGGCACAGTCCCGAGGACCGCTTAGGGCCCCTCTGCGGCTCCGCGCGGCACGATTACCACGGGGCAACGAGCGATGCCGACGAGGCTGTTCGAGACGCTGCCGAGGAAGGCAGCTTTGAAGGCCCCGCGCCCGCGCGAGCCGACGACGATCAGCTCGGCGTCCTCCTCGTCGGCGAGATCGGCAAGCCGCTCGCCGGGCAGGCCGACGGCCACCCTGAGCTCGGCGTGGGCGAGGCCGGCGTCTTCGGCGACCTGCTCGAGGAGGCGCTCGGCAGCTTCCGTCTGCTCTTCGATCTCCCCCGCGACCGCAATCCGTCCCGTGCTCGACCCGAAGGGAAGGGCGGCGTATGGGATGTGCGCGAGCTCCCCGACGTGAGCCAGGACGAGCCTGGTTCCGAGCCGGGCCGCTAGCTGCTCGGCGAACGAGAGAGCGGCCTGGGAGTCGGCCGACCCGTCGATGCCGCAAATGATCGATGTGCTCATCTTCAGCTCCTTTCCGTTACCCGCCCAGCATCGCCGAGTGTGCGCCGAACGGCTATCGGTGGCCGACCCCATTTCGGCCCGATCCGAAGCCCGAGAAAGTGGGGCCGGCAGCCCAGTGGCGTTCTGGAGGCGGTGGGCGGATGAGCCTCGACATGGAACGGAGCCCGACGATGCAAAACGCCAGAGTTGCCAACCCCCGCCGCCTCGCCGCCGCCGAGGACGGAGCTCGTCTGCTCGCTGTGCGGCTACGGAATCGTCTGCCGCGAACTGCCCGAGCGCTGTCCGATGTGCGGGAGCGACGCGGCCTGGGCCGAGCCGCCGCGTCGGAGATAGGCGGCCATAGGGCGCTCAGCTCACGCTCCGACGAGGACGCGTCGAGCGCGGCGCTGAAGTCGGGAAGCTCGGAGCGGGTGGCAGCGAAGACCTGCCGATGCAGCTGCAGGAGCAGCTCTCCGTCGTCGGCGAGCCAGTCCGCCGCGGCGTGGACGAGCCGCCGGTACGGTCCGAGTCCGTCTCCGGGGCGAAGACGGACTCGAAGGGCTCCACCAGCAGGTCTGGATGCTCGGCCGCGGTCGACTCCGGCACGTAGGGCAGGTTCGCGACGATCAGGTCGACCGGCGCCGGCACCTCGTCGAGCAGATCGCACTGGTGGACGAAGACACGGTCTTCGAGTCGGTGACGACGGACGTTTGCGCGGGCGAGCTGGACGGCGGAGCGGCTGGTGTCCGTCGCCCATACCTCGACGTTGGGGCACTCGTGCGCGAT
>JBOHAK010000354.1:0-1596 GCA_050697795.1 Gaiellaceae bacterium | reverse complement strand
TGACGAGCGCGAGCAGACGCTGAACCAGCTCCTCGTCGAGATGGACGGCTTCGAGATGAAGGACAACATCATCCTCATCGCCGCCACGAACCGCCCCGACATCCTCGACCCGGCGCTCCTGCGGCCTGGACGCTTCGACCGCCAGATCGTCGTCGACCGCCCGGACCGCAACGGCCGCCGCAAGATTCTCGAGGTGCACACGAAGGGCAAGCCGATCGACGGGTCGGTCGACCTCGACACGCTCGCCGCCGGCACCCCGGGCTTCACGGGCGCCGACCTCGCCAACCTCGTGAACGAGGCCGCCCTCCTCGCCGCGCGGCGTGGGAGGAAGACGATCGGCGAGCTGGAGCTCGAGGAAGGGATCATGCGCGTCATCGCGGGCCCGGAGAAGAAGACGCGGATCCTCTCCGAGCACGAGCGCAAGGTGACGGCCTACCACGAGATGGGGCACGCACTCGTCGGCCACCACCTCCCCAACTGCGACCCCGTCCACAAGATCTCGATCATCAGCCGCGGCCAGGCGCTCGGCTACACGATCTCGCTGCCGGCGGAGGACAAGTTCCTGACGACGAAGCAGGCGCTCATGGACCAGATGGCGATGACGCTCGGCGGCCGCGCGGCCGAGGAGCTCGTCTTCCACGAGGTCACGACCGGCGCCGCCAACGACATCGAGAAGGTCACCGCGACGTCGAAGCACATGGTCATGCGCTACGGGATGAGCGAGAAGCTCGGCCCGCGCGCGCTCGGGCGCAACCACGACATGCCCTTCCTCGGCCGCGACATGGGCTCCGAGCCGGACTACTCCGAGGAGATCGCGCGCGAGATCGACGACGAGATCCGCCGCGTGATCGAGGAGGCCCACGACCGCGCGCGCAAGGTGCTCTCCCAGCACATGGAGGAGCTGCACAAGCTCTCCGAGCTCCTGATCGAGCGCGAGACGATCGACAAGGACCAGTTCGAGCGACTGCTCGCGGGCGAGGCGCCGGAGACGGTCTTCCCGGAGGCCGAAAAGGCGCCCGAGGTAGGCGAGCCGGCCCCGAGGCAGCGTCCCGAGCCGAAGCCTCGGCCTTTCCCGCTCCCGGGCGCGACGATGCAGCCGCCGCCCGAGCCCGAAGGCGCGAACTAACTCTCTCTCGTGCCGCGCGCGCTCGTCGCCCTCGCCGGAGCGCTCGTGCTCGCCGGCTGCGGAGGCACCGAGACCGTGACCGTCACGGAGAGCCGGACGAGCACCGAGACGGCCACGGAGACCGTCACGCAGACGGAGACGGCTGCCGCCGAGCCCGTCGGCCTCCCGCCCGCTGTCGCCGAGACGCACGCGGCGCTCCTCGAGGCGGCGGAGTCGGGCGACTACGAGGCGCTCCGCCCGCTCCTGCCGGGCTCCGGGTTCTCGTACACGTTCGGCGGCGAGGTGCCGGGCGGGCCGATCGAGTACTGGCAACAGGTCGAGGCGCAGACCGGCGAGCGGCCGATCGAGATCCTCGCGCGCATTCTCCGCCTGCCCTACACGCTCTCCGGCGGCCGCTACATCTGGCCGTTCGCCTTCGACAAGCAGCAGGAGGAGCTGACCGCCCACGAGCGCGAGCTGCTCGGCGACCT
>JBOHAK010000353.1:0-1842 GCA_050697795.1 Gaiellaceae bacterium | reverse complement strand
TGCGGCCGAGATCCTGGCGCTCACTAGGAGGGAGGCGCGGCCTCTTGCAGCGGTCCCGTTCGATCGGAGCGAGCGAGGTGGCGCCGGTGAAGCTCGTCGCGATACCACTGTAGGCCGACGCCTGTGTTGTGCAGCGATCTCGTCGTAGTGCTCCCTGAGCTCCTTGTCGCTCATGGCTTCAAGCTCTTCGAAGCTTGGCGCCATCGTCATGGAGATTTCTCCGTTTGGGGGCGGATTGGGGACAGCCTGCGTGGCCGAGTCCGCTTGATTCCAGTCGGGGCGCCCGGATTCGAACCGGGGACCTCTAGTCCCCCAGACTAGCGCGCTAACCAGGCTGCGCCACGCCCCGCGAGGGTCCATCGTAGCGCCGCCGGGCGCGGAGCGCCGAGCTCGTCGCGCCGGCCGGCCGGTGTCGACGTCCCATGCTCCCGGCGTCTGCGCGCGAGCCCGTTCGGGGTCGGCGCCGGCCGCGGGGTACCCGGAACGACCCCGTTTGCCCCCGGGGCTGCCCCGCGCGGGGCAGCCCCGGGGCGGGGTTCCGTTTGCCGTCTCCCCCGAGGTTCGGCAGAATCACAGTCCGCCGGATCACTCCGGCGCTTCCAGGGGAAATGGTGCGCACCTACACGATCAGCGAAGCGGCAGATCTGACGGGCGTCAGCCGGAAGGCGATCGCGCGGCGGGTGGAGCGCGGATCCCTGCGCTCGGTCGTCCGCAACGGCCGCCGGCGCATCCCCCGCTCCGAGCTCGTCCGCGCCGGTCTGCTCGAGGACGGCGCCCAACGGGCCCCGCGAAGCGGCCCCGCATCCCCGCCCCTCCCCCGCCCCGGGCCCGGCGGGGAGCTGGCGGAGGTCGAGCGCCCGGAGGACATGCTCTCCTCGCTTTTTCGCGAGGTGCTCGACCGCTTCGAGCGCCAGTCACAGGAGATCGCCCAGTACCGCGCGCTGACGGTGCAGGCCGAGAGCCTGCGGCTCACGAACGAGCTGGCCGATCTCCGCGTCCGCCTCGCGGAGCTCGAGGGCCGCCCGCAGGCGCCGGAGCAGCAGCCCGGCTCGCAGGCCGGACAGGCAACCGGCGACCTCGGCCGGCGCGTGAGCGAGCTCACCAAGCAGGTGGAGGAGCTCTCGAACCGCGAGATCTGGCTTCCACCCCACGCGCAATCCGCTCACCAGAGCTCTCCGGCTCACCAGAGCTCTCCGGCTCACCCGATGCCGGCCGCCTCCCGCCAGCCCGCGACTCCCCAGCCCGCGGCGGGCAGGCCCGCGCCTCCGGCCTCCGTGCGGGCGACGCGCTTCAGCCGGACGAAGCGCTTCGTCGTCGAGGCGGCCTTCATCGTCGCGGTCGCGGTGATCGTCTGGCAAGCGCAGCTACCCGTGGCCGCGATCGCCGTCGCCATGGCGCTCGCCTGGACGCTCGTGGCGGTCGTCGAGTGGTTCTCCTCCGAGCGGCCCGGCCGATGAAAGGAAGGTCATGCGGGCGGCCGAACCAGGACGGATGCGAGCACGCTCGTCGCGCCTCCAGCCGCTCGTCAGCTCCGTCGCGCTCGCCGTCGTCGCAGGCGTCCTCGTCGCCCTCCTGCTTCTCACCTCCGGCTAGAGAGCCGGCAGAGAAGAGCTAGCTTTCGAGCCGTCTGTAGAGCCGGTCGACGAGCTCAGGCATGCGCTCCAGGCGCGCGGTGATCGAGCGGATGCGGTACTCCTGGAAGTGCGCCGGCTCGACCTTGAGCGCCTTGGCGAGCGTCTCGATCACGTCGTTCGACGGCACCGGCCGGTTCCCGTGCACGAGGTGGTTCAGATAGCCCGCCGAGAGGCCGGTCTTCGCGGCGAGGCCGCGGTACGTGACCGC
>JBOHAK010000352.1:0-3072 GCA_050697795.1 Gaiellaceae bacterium | reverse complement strand
GTGTCCTGCGGACCGAGCAGACGGCCTGAGCAGGTAGTTTCCCATGCAACAAGGAGAGGAGGGGCATGGCAGACGTCACTCGGAGCGCGCCTGTGGGCGTGATCTTGGCGGCGGGGTCCGGCCTCCGCCTGGCCCGCGACTCGAAGCCGCTTGCCCGCGTGGCGGGGGTCACGCTGCTCGAGCGTGCCGTGTGGGCCCTCCGCCGCGCAGGGGTCGAACGCGTGGTGGCCGTCGTCGGGCACCGCGGAGACGAGGTGCGGCGATTCGTCGCGGAGCGCGCCCTCCCGGTCGAGCTCGTCGAGAACCCGGACTACGTGCGCGGGAACGGCTCGTCCGCGCTCGTGGGCGGGCGGGCTGCGGGCGGGCGGTTCGTGCTGATGATGGTCGACCACGTCGTCGAGCCCGACGCGATCGCCCGCCTGCTTGGTCGCGACGATCCGTTCGTCGCCGCGGTGGACACGGCGCCGGCCTACTGCGACCGGGAGGAGGCGACAAAGGTGAGGCTGGTCGGCGACCACGTCGTCGCGGTCTCCCGCTCGCTGGATGGGTACGAGGCCGTCGACGCCGGGCTGTTCGCCTGCCGGCCGGTCGTCCTGGCCGCCGCGGAGCGCGCGCTCGAGGACGGAGCGGCCAGCTGGAACGACGTCAAGCGGCGCTATCTGGGCGAGGGCGGCGCGATCACGGCGGTCGACCTGCGTGGGGCGTTCTGGATCGACGTCGACACCCCCGGCGACCTGCGCCGTGCCGAGCGCGTGCTGGTCCGCCGCGCGGCAGCTAAGCCATCGGACGGCGTGGTCGCGCGGCGGCTCAACCGTCCGCTCTCGCGCTTCCTCTCGCTTCTGCTTGTCCGCACGCGGATCTCCCCGAACGCGATCTCCGCGCTCACGTTCCTGCTCACCCTCGGCGCGGCTGGCCTGCTCGCGCTCGGGCGGATGAATGCGCTCGTCCTCGTCGCGGCTGGGGTGTTCGTCCAGCTCTGTTCGATCTTGGACGGCGTCGACGGCGAGGTCGCGCGCGCCTCGCTTCGCGCGTCCCCTCGGGGAGGCTTCCTCGACTCCGTTCTCGACCGGGTCGGCGACGCGGCGCTCCTGATCGGCCTCGCGGTCGCCGCCGGCCTGGACACGGCGACGTGGAGCGCGCTCGTGGCGGCGCTGTTCGGCTCGCTCGCCGTCCCGTACGTGAAGGCGAGCTACGAGGCCGCCTTCGATCGCCCGATGCCGCCCGGGGCCGGAGGCTCCTTCGGCCGCGACACCCGCATGCTCCTCGTCGCGCTCGCGGCCGTCTCGCTCCAGCCCTTCGCCGGCCTCGTCGCTGTGGCCGCCGTCTCGTACATCGAGGGGGCGCGCCGCTTCGCGGCAGGGTGGCGAAGCGGCGCGCTCGCAGCGCGCACGGTTGCCCGCGCACCGCAGCCCGCCGCGCCGTCGGCCGCCTCGCCCCGCCCGCGCCCGGGGAGCGCGACGCTGGCCGAGCACCAACGCGACTGAGGCCAAGTTGGCAGGGAAGCTCGTGTGGGCAAAGTGCTGCTCATCGAGCGCGAGGAATCGCCCAAAGGTAAGGAGGCGGCCAGGCCCCAGGAGGGCTCGCCCTACGAGGCTCCTCCGCCTGGCCTGGGCGGCACCACCCGACGCTTGGGAGCACTGGAAGTAGGACGTACACTCGGAGGCGTGGAGAGCCATGTGCCCGTCCCCCTCGAAGATCAGCTCTGTGAGGAGTGCCGGAACTCCGTGGTCACGGTGATCCTCTCCTCGGGCCAAGCTCTCTGCACCGCCTGCGCCGCGATCAGGTTCCGCATCCCCACCACCGACCGGGCGAAGCTCCGGGCGGCCATCGAAGCCGGGACGAGCGCAGGGGCGCATTGGCCTCGGAATGGCTAGGTTCGACCCAAGAACCTTTAGAACCGTCGGGCACCATTACGTCGGACCCGAGCACCTCCTCCTCGGCGTGGCTCGCACAGCCCGACGAACTTGCCGCCCGCGCCCTGGAGGCGCTCGGCGGCACCCGGGAGGCCGTCCGCGCTCGCATCGTCGAGCGCCTCCGTCCCTCGGCGCCGCGGCCGGACGGCTCGCTCGGCGTCGCGCCGCCGACAAAGCGGCTCTCGAACTCCAGCGCACCCTCGCCAAGCGGCTCGGCCATCGCTGCGCGCACACGGAGCACGTACTGCTCGCGGCCGTCTCGCTGGCGCTGAAGAATCCCGCGGGGACCGTATTGGCCGAGTGACTCTGTGAGTGGGCCACGTGCGCTCGATCAGGCGTGATCCGAGCTCGATCCGGGCCATTCCGGGAAACCGGTCCGCGGCTCATTTCCCTTGCAAACTGGCGCTTTCAATCGCCAGAGGGCGGAAACCGGTTAGGGCACGTTCTCGTGCGTCGCTGACGGCCACTCGGTGGAGCGGGAGGAACTTGCAGTCCTACCTGAACGAGTACGCGTTTGCGTACACGCAGCGGAACGACCCGACCCCGATGTTCAAGATCCTCCTCGGAAACCTCCGCCGCCTGGCCAATGTGCAAGCTTGCCGTCGAGGTGGCTTCTGCGTCTTCCACAGCGGGAAGCTCGACCTGGCGGAACTCGGCCGTCGTGGCGGGAAGGCGCGGGGGCGGAAGCGGGGGGCGCAGGTAGGGGACCGTCGTGTCGAGCTGGCGTGGGCGGCGTTGGAGGAGCTGCTCGCGTCGGATACGCCGGCGACGGCGAAGGTGCGGGCGGCGTCGGAGCTGCTTGACCGGCTGGAGCCCTTGCTCGGCCCCGTGAGCAAGTCAGCCGCGGTGAAGCAGGCGAGGCAGGAGCTGGCGGACGAGTACGCCGCGGCGACGGAGAGCGTGCGGGCGAAGCTCGAGTCGATGCTGGCCACGCGGGCGGCGGGGATGCGGGCACCAGGGGGGAAGCCGGCGTGGATGGACGAGGTTGCCGCGGCGCCCAGAGAGCTCGACCGGGTGATCGTCGACGCGAGTGGTGCGGAGCCGATCTTCCGCCAGCTGGAAGTTGACCCTCGCCCGATCATCGCCGGGCTGGTAGAGCGTGGGCCGCTCGGGTATCCGGCGGAGTGGCAGAGGTTCCAAGCGCACGTGGACGGGCGCG
>JBOHAK010000351.1:0-4652 GCA_050697795.1 Gaiellaceae bacterium | reverse complement strand
GCGGTACGCCGGTTCGACGTGCGCGCCCGCGACGCGGTGCGGACGGCCGAGCGCCTGCTGCACGAGGCGGAGGAGAACGCCGCGCGGTTGGAGGCGCAGGTCGAAGCGGCCGGGGACGAGGCGAAGGAGCTGGCGCGCCGCGCCCGCAGGCTCGCCACGGCACTCGCCGAGCGCCCACGCCTGGCAGCCGAGGCGGGAGCACCGCCGGAGGAGGGCCTCGCCGGGATCGCGGAGTGGGGGACGCGCGCCCGGGCCGCGCTGCTCGTGGCCCGCAGCCAGCTCGCCGCCGAGCGCGACGCGGTCGTCCGGCAGGCGAACGAGCTCGGCGCCCTCGTCCTCGGCGAGCCGCTGACGGCGACGAGCGCCGCCGGCGTCCTCCAGCGGGTCGAGCGGGAGCTCGAAACCGGCTCCTGAGCGCTCGGCATCCCCCGTCCGAGGGATGCCGTCACCCCTACGAGTCACTCGAACGAGGGATCGGTCACCCGTCCGAGGGATCCGTGCCCGCGGCGTGCCGCCGACGATCTGTGCGAGACGGCACATGCGGGCCGACCACGCACCACCTCCACGCGGGCTCGGACGCCCGGCAGCCGGCCTCGAGCTGGCACTCGTCCTCGCCACGGGGGTGCTCGTCGCCGCGCTCGGGTTCCCCGCGGACGTCGGTCGGGACGACTGGCTCGCGTTCGCGGCGCTCTTTCCGCTCGTGGTCGCCGCGCACCTGCTCGGCGCGGACCGGGTAAAGCACCAGGGCTCGCACCTCTCGCTCGCCCCGATCTTCGCGGCCGTCCTCATCCTGCCGCCGGCGCTCGCGGTCGTCCTCGTCGCCCTGGCCTTCGTGCCGGAGTGGCTGCGTAACCGGGCCGACTGGTACATCGTCGTCTTCAACGTCTGCAACTTCGTCGCTCCGGCCCTCGTGGCGCGGGTCGTGTTCGACGCGCTCGGCGAGGTCGGTGCGGCGGAGCGGGCTCTCGGCGCGGCCGCCGCCATCGGCGCGTTCCTCATGCTCCATTACGGGCTCCTGGCATCGGTCCTCCGGCTCGCGCGCGGCGTCGCGGTCCGCGACACCGTGCGGCTCGACTGCCTGCTCATCGACGCGGGGCTGCTCTCGCTCGGCGCGATCGCGGCCGCGCTCTGGGAGGACCATCCGGGACTCGTCGCGCTCACGGTCGTCCCGCTCGCGCTCGCGTACCGGTCGCTCTCCATCCCGGCCCTCGTCGAGGCGACCCGGATCGAGCCCAAGACAGGCCTCTACAACCTCCGCCACTTCCGCACCGCGCTCGCCCAGGAGCTCGGCCGCGCCTCGCGCTTCGACCGTTCCGTGGCGCTGCTCATGGTCGACGTCGACCACCTCCGGGAGATCAACACGGCGCGCGGGCACCTGGCGGGCGACCGGGCGCTCGTCGCCGTCGCCGACGCGCTCAGGGCCATGACCCGGGACTATGACGTCGCCGCGCGCTTCGGCGGGGACGAGTTCTGCGTCCTCCTGCCGGAGACCGAGCTCGAGGGCGCCCTCGTCGTCGCCGAGCGGATGCGGGCCTTCGTCGAGGAGGCGTGCGCCTCGGACCTTCGCGTGACGATCTCGGTGGGCGCCGTGGCCCACCGAGGCGGGGGCATGACGCCCGACGAGCTGATCGCCCTCGCGGACCGCGCCGCCTACCGCGCCAAGTTCAGCGGCCGGAACGCGGTCGCCGTCCCACCCCCGGCCGATCCGGTCGGCGAAGCCGAGCGCCTCCTCCTGGACGCCCTCGAGGGCTAGCCAGGAACGTGCAGGAGCTCGAGCTTGATCCCGTCCGGGTCGTAGAAGAAGACCGCGTAATAGCCGTCGCGGTACTGCGGGTACTCGGCCGGGCCGCTCTCGATCTCGGCGCCGCGGGCGCGCAGCCACTCGGCTCGCTCGTCCACGACGGCCCGCGACTCGACCTCGAACGCCACGTGGTGGACGCCGACGGCGTAGCGGTCGAACGGGACGCCGTGGGCGTCGGACTGCTTCTCGCGGAGACCGAGCGCGAAGTTGCCGGCCGGCTCCTCGCCCGGGCGGGAGAGGTAGACGACCCGCTCGCCGCGCTCCCCCACGATCTCGCTCGCACGCGTGAGGCCGAGCAGCTCCTGGTAGAACGGTTGGCTCCGCTCGAGCGACGTGACGACGAGGTCGAGGTGGTCGAGCGCCCGGATCACGGGTGCCACGCAGCTCCCCCCGTGTCCCAGCCGACGAGGCAGTGCGGGGAGATGAGGAGCGCCACCCGCTCCAGGAAGGTCCGGTCCCCGGCCCCGAACGCCGCCGGGACGTCCGAGTCGATGTCGATCTCGCCGACCACGCGGCCCTCGTAGGCGATCGGGACGACGATCTCGCTGCGGGTGGAGGGGAAGCACGCGAGGTAGCGATCGTCGGCGTTCACGTCGTCCACGATCTCGGTGACGCCGCTCGCCGCCGCGGCCCCGCAGATCCCCTGGCCGACCGGGATGCGCACGTGCTCGGTCGCCTCCGGGCCCTGCCACGGCCCGAGCACGAGGTCGTCTCCCTCGACGAGGTAGATCCCGACCCAGGAGTAGTGGTCGAAGCGGTCGTGCAGGACCGACACGGCCTTGCGGAGCACCTCGTCGGCCTCCGTCTCGCGGTTGACGATCCGGTCGACGGCCTCGAGGGCGCCGCGATACGTGTCGACCGTGGCGCTCACGACGCCTCGACGGCCAGCTCGACGTCCGCGCCCTCGAAGGTGCCCACGGTGCGCCGGTACTCGTCGGGAATCGGGGTCGGCTGCCGCTCCGGCAGGGTGACGAGGACGAGCGTCTGCTCGGCCGTGCACATGACCGCGTCGTCCTCGACGCGGACGGCGCAGTACTCGTTCGTGAGGCTCGTCCGGCCGATCCGCTTCGTGCGCACGAAGACCTCGAGGAGGTCGTCGAAGCGGGCCGGCGCCTCGTACCCGACCGTCGAGGCGCGCATGACGAGCTCGGCCGCACCGCGCTCGCGCGCGAGCAGCCCGAGGTGGCGGACGTACTCCACACGCGCCTGGTCGAAGTACGGGAGGTACCGGCCGTAGTAGACGATTCCCTGCGCGTCGGTGTCCGAGAACCCGACCCGCGTGAGTGAGGCGAACTTGAACGGCGGCTTGCGGTCGGTCGGCCGGCCGAGGTTCACGCGCTGCATCCTAGCCAGCGCGCCGGTTGCGCTTTTGCAGCAGATTTGACAATCTCTCCTCGCTTTCGCACCGGGAACCAACTGGGGAGACACTCATGAAGCGTTGGACGCTGTTCGCAGCGGTCGTCGCCGCACTCTGCACGGGACTCACGGCCGCATCTGCCACACCGAGCGCGGGTAGAGATCGGGATCAGCTGGACGCCTACACCGCGGTGGTCCAGGCCGCCGAGCTACCCGCGATCGCCGAGCAGGGCATCGACGTAAGCGGCCAGCGACGGGTCGCGAACGGCATCGAGCTCGACATGGTCCTCGACCAGGCCCAGGCCGACAGGCTTCGGGGCCGGGGAGTCGACCTGAAGCTGACCCGGGTCAAGGGGGGCTTGACCGTCCAGCAGTTCGCGGCGGCACAGGCCGCCAACGGCTTCACCGTCTGGCGCTCGTACGACGAGCCCGGCGGCATCCGCGACCAGCTCTACGCCGCGGCCCGCAACAACCCCCAGCTGGTGAAGCTCGAGGTCCTCGGCCACACCGGCCAGGGTCGCGAGATCATCGCGGTCAAGCTGACCCAGGGCGCTCGCGGCACGCCGGACGGTACGCGTCCGGCCGTCCTCTACAGCTCCACCCAGCACGCCCGTGAATGGATCTCCACCGAGGTCAACCGGCGGCTGATGAACCATTTCATCGCCCGGTGGCGGGCCAACGACCGTGAGGTCCGCAAGCTTCTGCAGACGAACGAGTTCTGGTTCATCCTCGTGGCCAACCCCGACGGCTACCAGTACACGTTCGAGCATGAGCGGCTCTGGCGGAAGAACCTCCGCGACAACAACGGGGACGGACAGACCCAGGTCGGCGACGGCGTCGACCCCAACCGCAACTTCCCCAACCACTGGGGCTTCGACGAGGAGGGGTCGTCGTCCATCCAGTCCAGCGACACCTACCGGGGCCCGGCGCCGCGGTCGGAGCCGGAGACCCAGGCGATGGCCGGCCTGCTCGACCGGATCGGCTTCGCCTTCCAGGTGAACTGGCACTCCGCCGGCCAGTGGCTGCTCTACGCCGAGGGCTGGCAGACCAGCACCCCCACTGCGGACGACCCCATCTACTACGCCCTGTCCGGCAACCTGGACGACCCGGCGATCGACGAGTTCCACCCGGGCCTGAGCTCGGATGTCCTGTACGTCACCAACGGTGAAACCACCGACTACGCGCACGCGGTGACAGGTGCACTGGCATGGACGCCGGAGCTGTCGGAGGGCTGCGACGGTTGCGGGTTCGTCTTCCCGGACGACGAGGCGCTGGTGCAGGCGGAGTTCTTGCGCAACCTGCCGTTCGCCATGTCGGTGGCCAACTCGGCGGTAGACCCGGATGACCCGAAGACGGTCACAGGGCTCACGACCAAGCCGTTCTACGTCGACAGCGACGACCCCTACAAGAGCAGCAACCCGGGCGTGCAGCTGAGCTTCGCCACGTCGTACGGCGACCCGCAGCCGGTCGCCGTGATCGCCAAGCGCAGCCTCGG
>JBOHAK010000350.1:0-2592 GCA_050697795.1 Gaiellaceae bacterium | reverse complement strand
GCCTTGGGCAGTCTGGAGGGGACGAGCCCCCACCGCAGCGAGGGCCCGCCCCATCTCCCATGGAGGCCGATCGCTGGCGACATCGCGCCCACCGTTCGGACAGAGTCGACCTACACGCGAAGTCGTTCGTGACGTCGACCTTGCGGAAGTGCAGGCAGTCCTCGCCTGCTGGCCGGGCTGCGGGGAAGCCGGCCGAAGCCAGCGGCGTATGCCCTGGCTGAGCTCGTTCTCCGGTGTGGGCTGGAGGACCCAGTCGGGCCCTCATGCGGTGGGCGAGCTAGCCAGTCTCCTCGGCCCGGTCGTAACCTGGATTCTCAGTAGGGAGTTAGGAGGGTCCCGTATTGGGGCGCAGTCGGCGCGTCGTGGGTGCCTTGGTCGCTATGGCCCTTTTGGTCGGTATGGCGCTCTTGAACGAATTCGCCTTCCGCGCATGGCTCGATAGCGCGTACCTGCGGTGGTATGTGGAACACGGCGCCGTGATCAGTCTCGTGTTCGGGCTTGTAACGCTCGCCTGGGGAGACATCGATAAGCAGACGAATCTGATCTCGGCGCACCCCGAGGACTACGCAGTTGCCTCCCTGTCCCTGCTGCTGCTTCCGCTCAGCGCGTTGGCAACGATGCTCGAGCCGGGCCGTGAACAGTGGCGGCGCATCCGGGCGCTGAGACGCTCGGCGCCCGATCCAGCGGCCGAGGCACTGAAAGAGCACGGCATCCCGGTTGACCTACCTTCTACGCAGGCGCCTGAACCGGACGACGTGCCCACCGGCGTGCCCCGGATCGACTTGCTACTCGCCGTACTCTTCGTGTTGTTGTTCGTGCTGGCCTTCTTCGCATGGCTGCTCGTGATCGCGCCAGTCCAGTACTTCGTCTACGTGATCACTGGTGCCCCAGCTCGAGCAGCCTGCGCGTCTCCGGCCAGATCGTACTTCTACAAGCGCGAGGGGTCGCTGCTCTTCTACGGGAAGCTGGCCAAGTGGAGGGATCTTCCCACAGGCGCGATCGAGTCCGGATTCTCGGCGCGCCCGGTGACCTTTACGGCGGCGATCACCGCAGCCGCTCTCTTCGCAGCGTCGACCCTGGTTAGCTAAGAAGCCGCGCCAAGGCGTGGCCTCATCGAGGACGTACCGGTGGGATCGGCAGTCCACGTTGTCATGGACTTACGTGTTCCTTTGTCGCCGCCTGCTCGGCTAGTGAGGTGCTGATGCGCTCAGGCAGCTAGGAACCGCTTTGAACAAGCGGTTCCTAGGAGAGGCGGAGGGGGAGGGATTCGAACCCTCGAGAGGCCAATGACCTCTAACGGCTTTCGAGACCGTTTCGAATGTGCCGATTTGCAGGAGCCTTAGTCGCCATGCGCCAGTCTGTGCGCCATTGACGCACAAGTCATGCACGCGGCCATCGACCTCCTCCTTACCATGGAACAACTCAGGCAACCCGTCGCAACTCCGGCAACGGTTTTCGCTTGATTTAGCGGTTTTTCGGCGGCTTCCATCTGCCACGGGTTGCCGCCGGTTGCGACTTTCGGCGTCGGGTACGGCGCGGTTGACGACCCCGTAGCGCTCGGGTGTGCCGCCGTCGAGGACAACGGAGCCGAGGATTAGCTCAAGGGCTCGTCCGTGGCCGACGAGCGGCTGTAGCCGCGGGATTGCGCCGCCGCGGAACGGGTCGGTGGCTGACCTCGGGCTGATCTATCGCTCGTCCGCTCGAGACTTACGAAGCGCAGATCGCAGGCCAGCGCCAGTTTCTGCCCGACGCCGCGCTGGCGCCCGGATGAGAGCGATCGAGGCGACCGGCAGACGGCTCAGACCCGCCGCGAGGTCGAGCCATGGGGTCCGTTCCTGGTCAGATGCCCGGGTTGCTACACGGGCGCGGGTGCCCGGGCTCGGCTGGGCAGAGCGTCGTGAAGCGCTTTGCGTGAGCTGATCCCCAGCTTGTCGAACACCTTCCTCAGGTGCCATTCGACCGTGCGAGGGCTGATGAACAGTCGAGGACGTCGCCCACGGAAGCACGACCATTTGGTTGCCGATCGTCTGGTTGACTCCGCCGGGGTCGAAGATCAGCCGCGCACCGGCTCCCAGCTCTCCCCGCCATCGGTCGTCCGCGAGAGCCAGGTCGGCCCACGGAAGCCGATCGCGTGCTGGAAGACCTGCACCGGACGCGCGTCCTCGCTCCCGATGACGATCCGGTCCCAGACCGCGTAGACGACGTCGGCGTCGTTCGGGTCGGCGGTGATCGCCTCCTTGTCATTCAGGATGTTGGGGCCGGCGTCTTCCTTGAGCGTGATTGGATCGCTCCAGATGAGGCCGCCGTTCTCCGACTTCGAGACGAGAATCGCGCTGTCCGGCAGGCCTCCGGCGGCCGTGATGCCGCCGCTCGCGGAAAGGCTGATCGCGCCCCACGTGGACTGTTTCACCCCAAGTGCTCCGGCGATAGCTCGCTGAGAGTGAACCTTGCGCCCTTGCTCGTCTCTCTCGGCGTCGAGCGCCACCGCGACCTCCCGCCGCTGCTCTGGCGTCAGATGGCGACGATCGGCGTTGAGCGTGTCGGGAGGTCGCGGGAGGCTACGATGCCGTCGTGGCGTGGAGGGTCAGGGAG
>JBOHAK010000349.1:0-2945 GCA_050697795.1 Gaiellaceae bacterium | reverse complement strand
AGCAGCACGACGAGGACGGCGAGGACGCGCACGCCCGCATCCTCGCAAAATGATGGACGGGCCCCGGAGGGCCCGTCCGTCGCGAACAGGTTGGATCTCAGGCTGCCGCGGGCCGGCTGATGTGACGCGTTGCGAGCGCCGCACCGCCTGCCAGGAGCACGAGTGCGAGGGCTACGCCTGCGCCGATGAGCGCATCGCCCCAGTCGAAGGTGCTCGGCTGGTGAACGACCGCGACGGGCGCGGGCGGCGTCGAGTCCTGGCCGCCCGGGGCCGGAGCCGTGCGCGGGAAGTCGGACACGAACGGGACGTACCCTCTCGGCAGGTCGGTCTTGCGCTCGCCCTGGACGAGGGCGCCGGGCACGTCGCCCTGCGGCAGGTCGGCCTTGCTCTCGCCCTGCGGGATGAGGCCGCCGGGATGGCCCCTGACGACGCCGTCGCCGAGACCGGACTTGTACTCGCCCTGAACGATCGAGCCGTTCGGGAGGGTTCCGCGGGGCACGATCGTGCCCTCGTCCGGAGCGGCCTGAGCCGCGGGAGCGACGATCGCCGCGACGGCGAGACCCAGAACGAGACGCCTGAGAAGGCGAATCCTTCGCCGGTGGTTCTGCATGTTCCTCTCTCCTTCCGTTCCAGCCAGACGCCAGGTCTGTCTGTGCTTTCGGTCACATGACTCCGGAGCGGCGGAGTTTCTTCCCTCGCGGCGCGGAGTAGAGTTCTCGCTCCCCATGAAGCAGATCTATCCCTCCACGATCACGGGCAAGGGCTTCGCCGAGGGGGGCAGCGTGCTCGACCACCACTTCGGCTCCACGCCGCCCTTCACGCTGGGCGTGGAGGAGGAGTACATGCTCCTCGATCCGCAGTCGTTCGACCTCGTCCAGCACGTCGACACGGTGCTGTCGGCCGCGCAGGACGGCGAGTTCGACGAGCGCGTCGGCCCGGAGCTCATGCAGTCGGTGCTCGAGATCTCGACGCCGGTCTGCACGACCGCTGGCGACATCGACCGGGAGCTCCGCAAGCTGCGCACGCACGTCACGCAGGCCGCCCGGACCCACGACCTGCGCGTGGGCTCGGCCGGGACCCATCCGTTCAGCCTCTTCGAGCGCCAGCGGATCACGGCCCGCGACCGCTACCGGAACCTCGTCGACCAGCTCCAGTACGTCGCCCGGCGCGAGCTGATCTTCGGCTGCCACATCCACGTCGCGGTCGACGACCCGAACAAGGCCGTGAAGGTGATGAGCGCGCTGCTCGTCCACCTGCCGGACCTGCTCGCGCTCTCGGCCAGCTCACCCTTCTGGCGGGGCGAGCCGACGGGCCTCGCCTCGAGCCGGCAGATGGTGTTCGCCGCCTTCCCGCGCTCGGGACCGCCGCCCCGCTTCGCCGACTACGAGGACTACGCGGAGGTGGTCGGCCAGCTGGAGAAGACCGGGTGCATCGCGGACTACACGCACATCTGGTGGGATGTCAGGCCTCACCCCCGCTTCGGCACGATCGAGGTGCGGGTGATGGACGCGATTACACGCGTCGAGGAGACCGTCGCCATCGCGGCGTACGTCCAGGGGCTCGTGAAGCACTACTCCGACCTCTGCGACGCCGGGAAGGACCTGCCGAGCTACCACCGCATCCTCGTCACCGAGAACAAGTGGCTCGGCGCGCGCTACGGGCTCGAGGCGCCGGTCATGGACCTGGCGACGGGCCGTCGCAACCGCGTCCCGATCGCGCAGCTCATCCGCCGCGCGCTCCGCGAGATCGAGCCGCACGCACGCGAGCTGGGCTCCGACCGCGAGCTCGAGGGCATCCGCGGCATCCTGTCGCACGGCAACGGCTCCGACCGCCAGCTCCGCGTCTTCAACGCAAACCGGGACATCCTCGAGGTGACGCGCGAGATCTCCGACGCGACCGAGGCGGCCGTGGCCGCGCCGGCGTGATCGCGGTCGGCGAGCCGGTCCCGGACGTCCGCGTATGGACGCCGGACCGCACCCCGGTCGGCCTACGCGAGCTCGCGGACGGCTCCGCCTACCTTCTGCTGTTCTACCTCTTCGACTGGTCGAGCACCTGAACGGACGAGCTGACGCTCCTGCGTGACAGGAGCCGCGAGTTCGAGGAGGCAGGCGTAAGCCCGTTTGCCGTCTCCCGCGACAGCCCGTGGTCGCACGTCGCCTGGTCGCAGGCGCTCGATCTCGACGTGACGCTCCTCTCCGACTGGAACGGGGAGGCCGTGCACGCGTTCGGCATCGCACGGGACTACCAGGGGCTCCGCGACGTCGCCGACCGCTCGGCCTTCCTCGTCGACCGAACCGGCATGATCCGCGGCGCATGGCGCTACGAGACCTCGGAGGTGCCCGACTTCGACGAGCTGCTCGCGGCAGCCCGCTCCCTCTCGTCGTAGCGCTCTACGTCGTCGCGGCTCTCGTCGCGACGCTGCCGGCCGTCGGGTCGTTCGGGAGCGCGTTCATCGCCGACGGCGCGGACGGCGAAGGCCAGTCGGCCGCAGGCGACCATCTCCAGGCGGTCTACCGCTTCTGGCTCGTCGGCCACCAGCTCGAGCAGGGCGACGCGCCCTGGACCGACCCGTACAGCTTCCAGCCGCTCGTCGAGCCTCAGACCGTTCTCTCCGGCTGGCCGTTCGGGCTTCCCTTCTGGCCGCTCGATGCCGCCTTCGGCCCGGTCGTCGCCTGGAACCTCCTGCTCCTCGCGACGATCGTCGGCGCCGGCCTCCTGACGTACGCCTGGCTTCGCGCGCTCGCGCTGCCGCCGGCCGCCGCAGCGGTCGGCGGCCTCGCCTTCGCCCTCGCCCCGTACCGGCTCGCCCAGAGCGGGGTCCACCTGCTCGGCTGGATCGCGATCCTCCTGCCGCTCGCGCTGCTGGCGCACGAGCGTGCCCGGCGGTACGAAGGCGGCGCGGCCGCGCACGCCTGGGGCGCGGTCGGCGCGGCGGCGCTCGTCTC
>JBOHAK010000348.1:0-4097 GCA_050697795.1 Gaiellaceae bacterium | reverse complement strand
ACCTTGGGCCGCATGCTCCCAGCGGCGAGGCCCTCGACGAGCTCCGCGTCTTCCTCGGGGCTGAGCTCGGCAACGGGGTCGCCGGGCTCTTCGCCCTGGCCGAACTCGCGGTAGACGCCGGGCACCTGCGTGAGGATCACGAGCCGCTCGGCGCCGAGGCCGACGGCGAGGAGGGCGGAGGCGTGGTC
The DNA here is from genome assembly GCA_050697795.1 of Gaiellaceae bacterium. Taxonomy (GTDB): domain Bacteria; phylum Actinomycetota; class Thermoleophilia; order Gaiellales; family Gaiellaceae; genus JAIBJN01. Next base: position 3,909 of record JBOHAK010000348.1, on the reverse strand, counting down.
CTTGTCGATGACGGCGTCGATCCCGTCGAAGCCCTCGTCGCGGCGCACCACCGGGATGCCACCGCCCCCGACGGCGACGGCGAGCTGGCCGGCGTGGAGCAGGGTGCGCACGGCCTCCAGCTCGACAATCTCGAGCGGGCGGGGGGAGGGGACGACCCGCCGCCAGCCGCGGCCCGCGTCCTCGCGGAGCGTCCAGCCCCGGTCGCGCTCGAGCTCCTGCGCGCGGGTCGAGTCGTAGTGCGGCCCGATGGGCTTCGTCGGCGTTCCGAAGGCCGGATCGGCCGGGTCGACGACGACGTGCGTCGCCACCACCGCCACCGGCCGGCCGACCACCGGGGAGAGCTCGGCCGCCATGAGCGTGCCGATCTCGGCCTGGGTCTGCGCGACGGCCACCCAGAGCGGGAGCGGCGGCGCCTCCGCCGCGGCGAGCTCCTGGCGCAGGAGCTCGTTCCCCACCTGCGGGCCGTTCCCGTGCGTGAGGACGACCTCGCCCGCGAGGAGCGGGGCTAGGGCGGCGAACGTCGTCGCGAGATTCGCGCGGTGCTCGGCCGCCGTCCCACGCTCCCCGGGCCCGAGTAGCGCGTTCCCCCCGAGCGCGAGGACGGTCAGCACCGCCCGCCGTCCGCTCCGCCCCGGGCGCCCCGGAGCTTGTGTTTCACGCGCACGAGCTTCGACATGTCCCTACTCGGCCGGGCCGGGATCCCATGAGGGCCCTCTCTTCGCGGTGGCACCGCGCCGCTCCTCTTCGTGCGCGTGGAACACAAGGTCGGTTCGCCGTGCGCGGGTGGGCGAGCGTGGCGCGGCGCTAGGTGAGCGCCCGGGCCGGCTCGATGATCCCGCGCGCCGCGAGGATCGAGCCGAGCGTCGGCTCGCCGAGCTCCTGGAGGCTGTACGTCACGCGCAGGGCCGGCTTCTCGACGTCGATGACGCGGCGCAGGTCGATCGGGGTCCCGATCAGCACGAGGTCGGCGTCCGAGCCGGCGATCGTGTCGCGGAGCTCCTCCATCTGCTTGCGCCCGTAGCCCATCGCGGGCAGGAGCTCGTGGACATGCGGGTAGGCCTCGAACGTCCGCTGGATCGATCCGACGGCGAACGGGCGCGGATCGACGAGCTCCGCAGCGCCGTGCTGCTTCGCCGCGAGCACGGCTGCGCCGTAGGCCATCTCCCCGTGCGTCAGCGTCGGCCCGTCCTCGACCGCCAGCACGCGCTTGCCGCGGATCTCGTCCGTCCGGCCGCCCTCGACGTGGAACGGCGAGGCGGCGCGCACGATGTCGGCGCCGGGATTGAGCCGGTGGATGGAGTCGAGGACCGCCTCGACGCCCTCCGGCGGTGCCGTGTCCGTCTTGTTCACGACGCAGACGTCGGCCATGCGGAGGTTGGTCTCGCCCGGGTGGTAGCGCAGCTCGTGTCCCGGCCGGTGCGGGTCGCAGACGACGACGTGGACGTCGGGCTTGATGAAGGGCGTGTCGTTGTTGCCCCCGTCCCAGACGATCACGTCGGCCTCCTGCTCCGCGCGCGAGAGGATGGCCGCGTAGTCGATTCCCGCGAAGACGAGGTTCCCCTCGGCGAGGTGCGGCTCGTACTCCTCCCGCTCCTCGATGGTGCAGTCGGCCGCGTCGAGGTCCTCGTACCGCTCGAAGCGCTGGACGGCTTGCGCGGTCAGGTCGCCGTAGGGCATCGGGTGGCGAAGCACGGCGACGCGTTTGCCCGCCTCGCGCAGGAGCCCGGCCACGTGGCGCGTCGTCTGGCTCTTGCCGGAGCCCGTGCGCACGGCGCAGACGGCCACGACCGGCTTGTCGGAGGCGATCATCGTCGAGCGCGGGCCGAGGAGCCCGTAGTCCGCCCCGGCTGCCATGGCGATCGACCCGACGTGCATCACGTGCTCGTGGGTCACGTCGGAGTAGGCGAAGACGACCTCGTCGACGCTCTCGCTCCGCACCAGCTCGGGCAGCTCGTCCTCCGGGACGATCCGGATGCCCTCCGGGTAGCGCTCGCCGGCAAGCGCCGCCGGGTAGACGCGGCCGTCGATGTCGGGGATCTGGGTCGCCGTGAAGGCGACGACCTCGACGTCCTCCCGACCGCGGTACACGACGTTGAAGTTGTGGAAGTCCCGGCCGGCCGCGCCGGCGATCACGATCCGCTTCATGCGGATACCTCCTCGCGAAGTCGCTCGCCCACGGCGGCCAGGTCGAGAGTGGCTCCCGCCACCTCCGCCAGCAGCTCGGCCGCCGTCAGCCGCTGGCCCTCCCGCCAGAGCTCCCTGAGGAGCGAGCCCGCCTCGCCGCGCGTGAACCAGGCTCGCCCGAACTCCTCGCGCAGGAAGGTCTCGACCTGCGCGTGGAAGGCCCAGGCGCGGAGATAGCAGGTCGCGTAGAAGCCGCTGTCCACGTCGGCGAGGAAGTCGGCTCCCGATGGCTCGACCTTCGTCGCCTCCCGCAGGAGCTCGACGTAGCGCGGGCGCATGGCCTCCGGCTCGACGTCGTCGTGGAGCTCGAGCTCGTAGAGGAGCTTGCCGGCGTAGCGGCGCACCGAGTAGAGGAGCCCGGCGGCCGCCTCGGCCGCGAAGTCCTCGGGGCGCGCGAAGTCGAGCCGCCGGGAGAGCCACGCCGGGTCGTCGACGAGATGCTCGATCAGCATCGCCCAGCCCTCCGTCACGGAGTTGTCGCCCAGCCGGCGGAACTCGACGGGGAGGTCGGCCGAGACGTGCGCGAAGTGCTCGGTGTGGCCGGCCTCGTGGAAGAAGGCGTGCCAGTCGTCGGCCCCGCCCATCGGCTGGATGACGAGCACGACGCGGCCGGGGACCTCGACCGGGGCGCAGAAGGCCCGCGGGCTCTTGCTCGGGCGCGGCTCGATGTCGAGCTCGACGTTCTCCTGCGCGCGCAGGTCGATCCCGAGCCCGGCCAGCGTCCACTCGAGCGCGGGCACCATCTGCGCAGCTGGGAACGCCGCGTCCCAGTCGCTCGCCCGAAAGGCGCGGAGCACGTCGGGGCGGGTCGCCTCCTCGAGCGGCACGCCGACGCGGCGGCGGAGGATCCGGTCGAACGCGGCGACGTGGAGGTCCTCCGTCTCGTCCAGGACGGACCGGCACTGGGCCGCCAGCTCGTCGAGCGGAAAGCCGAAGCGCTCGTACAGCGCGCGGTAGGTGGGCGCGCCGAGCGCGCGCGTCCCCTCGCGCCGCTTTCCGGCGAAGGCGAGCCAGCGCGGCGTCAGGTGCTCCTCGGCGAGGGCGATGCGCGCCTCCTCGAGCCGGGCGCGCCGTGCGCGGTCGGGCTCGTTCGCGATCGAGGGGCGCAGCATGCGGTACGGGATCTCCTCGCCGTCCACCTCGGCGGCGAGCGACGCTTCGAGCCCGGCGATCTCCTGCTCCTCCGACTGCGTGATGCTCCCCAGGTAGCCCTCGCACGCGAAGCGCCAGAGCTCGACCTCGCCGGCCCCGCCGGATTCCGCCGCCTCGGCGAGGCGCGCGCACGCCTCGAGCGTCGTCAGGTCGGCGTGGCGCTCGTAGATGGGCGCGAGCTCGAACGCCGCCTTGTGACCCGCATAGTGGAGGTAGTACTCCTCGTCGAGGGCGGCGATGAACCGGTCGGCTTCCTCGCGGTAGGCGTCGAGGCTTCTCGCGGGGGCGGTCGCCATGGGTCGCGTAGGATACCCGCCCGTGCGGGAGATCCAGGTCAGGACGGAGCGCAGGACGCAGCTCCTCGAGATCACCCGCGACGTCCAGGAGATCTTCCGGGGAGCCACGCAGGGGAGCGCGGCCCTCGTCTACGTGCCGCACACGACCGCGGGCGTGACGATCAACGAGAAGATCGACCCGGAGCTCCTCGCCGACTTCGAGATGGCGCTCTCCGAGATCGTCGACGACGCCTGGGAATGGCGGCACGACGACGCCGACGGCCCGAACGCCCCCGC
>JBOHAK010000347.1:0-1717 GCA_050697795.1 Gaiellaceae bacterium | reverse complement strand
CCCGTAGAGTCGGAGAGGACGTGGATCTCGAGCGGAGCGTTCATGGGCCGGCCTCCGGTCGATGAACGGGTGGATGGTGCGTGAGGGAACCGGGAGGTTCCCTCACTGCATCAAAGAAGGGGGTGCGTGGGGGAAACATGGTTTCCCCCACGGGAGCGAGTCGGAGGCGAGCGACGCTCATCGGCTCACGCCAGCATTCGCTCTACGGGAACGAGCAGGATCGACGAGGCGCCCGCCGTCTCGAGGCGGGGGAGGAGCCGCCAGACGTCGGCGGCCGGCACCAGCGCGTGCACCGCGACCATCCCGGGCTGCGCGAGCGGGATGACGCTCGGCGCGGCGGAGCCGGGAACGAGGGTGCAGATCTCGTCGAGGGCGGATTCGGGCGCGTTCAGCATCAGGTAGCGCGCCTCCCGGGCCTGGACGACGCTCCTGAGAATCGGTGCCAGCTTCAGCGACGCCTCGTCGGGCTCCTCGCCGGCGACCAGCACAGCTTCGGACGCGTAGAGGGCGCCGAGCGAGCGCAGGCCGTTCGTCCGCAGCGTGTTCCCGCTCGAGACGAGGTCGACGATCGCGTCGGCGAGGCCGAGTCGCGGCGCCACCTCCACGGAGCCGGTGACGTCGACGAGCTCCACGTCGACGCGCCGCTCGACGAGGAGCCGGCGCGCCAGGCTGGGGTAGACGGTTGCCACGCGCAGGCCGGCGAGGCCCGCGAGCTCGTCCACGGGCGACTCCTCCGGCACCGCCGCCTCGAGCGTGCAGCGCCCGAAGCCGAGGCGCAGGAGCTCCGTGACGCGCGCGCCGCGCTCGGCGACGAGGTCGGCGCCGGTGATCCCGCAGTCGACGACCCCGTCCTGGACGTACTCCGGGATGTCGGCCGCGCGTACGAGCAGCACCTCCACGGGCGCGTTCCGGCACGGGAACGCGAGGGCGCGCTCGCCGGGGACCTCGGGGCCGAGACCGGCGTCCTCGAGCAGCGCGACGGCCGGCTCGCGCAGGCGCCCCTTCGCCGGGACGGCGACCTTCAGGAGGTCGGAGAGAGCGGCTTTCGCCGCTCGAGCGCCAGCCGGTAGCCGCCCTCCCCGTAGCGCAGCCAGTGCGCGACTCGCGTCACCGTCGTCGTGGACGCGCCCGTCTGCCGGGAGATCTCCTGGTAGGCCAGGCCCTGCTCGACGAGCTTCGCCACCTCCCAGCGGTGCGCCATTGCCTGGAGCTCGCTCAGCGTGCAGAGATCCCGCAGGAAGCGCTCCACCTCGTCCGCGTCCGCCAGCTCGAGGATCGCCTCGAAGAGATCGCTCATCTCGTCCGTTCGCCATGGGTGTGACCGGTCCGCCATGCGCTTTCGTGGCGCTATATTAGCATGTTAACATGGCAGCGGAGCGGAACAGCGGCTTCCAGGTCATCCCCGCCGTGGACGTGGTGGGCGAGGAGGCCGTGCGGCTGCGGCAAGGCGACTTCGCGCGCGTCGTCGCGCGCGCGGGGGACCCAGCCGCGCTCGTGGCCCGCTACGCGGCGGCGGGCCCGCCGCTCATCCACCTCGTCGACCTCGACGGCGCGCGGGCGGGCACGATCCGGCCGGAGCTCGTGGCCAGGCTCGCGGAGGAAGCGGCGGGGACGCCTGTGCAAGCCTCCGGCGGCATCCGCTCCCTCGCCGACGCCCGGGCTCTCCTGGACGCCGGCGCTGCGCGCGTCGTCGTCGGCACTGCGGCCCTGGCGGGCC
>JBOHAK010000346.1:0-1500 GCA_050697795.1 Gaiellaceae bacterium | reverse complement strand
CGTCAGCTCGGTGAAGAGCTCGATGTCCTCGCGCCGGACGGTGCGCGTGCGGCTGGCCTTGTCTCCGACGGCTGGCACGGCGCGAAGCCTAGAATCGCCGGGGGTACCCGACAAGGAGCGACATGGCGACCGCAGAGACCAAGACCTCGAAGAACTACATCGGCGGCGAGTGGGTGGACGCCACCGGCGAGGAGACGTTCGACACCGTCAACCCGGCCAACGGCGACCTCCTGGGGACGTTCCCGCGGTCGTCGCCCGGGGACGTCGACCGGGCCGTGGAGGCCGCCCGGGAGGCCTACGAGGGCTGGCGACTGACGCCCGCGCCGAGGCGCGCCGAGATCCTCTTCCGCGTCGCGCAGCGCTTCGTCGACCGCAAGGACGAGCTCACCGAGCTGATGGTGCGCGAGATGGGCAAGGTGCGCGCCGAGGCGGGCGGCGACGTGCAGGAAGCGATCGACATGACCTTCTACATGGCCGGCGAGGGCCGTCGCCTCTTCGGCCAGACGACGCCGTCGGAGATGCCCGACAAGTTCCAGATGAGCGTCCGCATGCCGGTGGGCGTCGTCGGCGCGATCACGCCGTGGAACTTCCCGATCGCGATCCCGAGCTGGAAGATCGCTCCCGCGCTCGTCTGCGGCGACACGGTCGTCTTCAAGCCGGCCCGCGACACGCCCATGCTGGGCCAGCGCTTCGTCGAGATCTTCGAGGAGGCCGGGCTGCCGCCGGGCGTCCTCAACATCGTCCACGGCGGCGGCGAGTCGGTCGGCGAGCACCTCGTCAAGCACCCGGACGTGCCGCTCATCTCGCTGACGGGCTCGCGCGAGGTCGGGATCAAGACGGCCCGAAACGGGGCGCCGCTCCTCAAGCACATCCACCTGGAGCTGGGCGGCAAGAACGCGATCATCGTGATGGACGACGCCGACGTCGATCTCGCCGTCGAGGGGATCCTCTGGTCGGCCTTCGGGACGTCGGGCCAGCGCTGCACCGCCGCCAGCCGCGTGATCGCGAGCGGGAGCGTCTACGACGCGCTCCAGTCGCGACTCGTCGAGCAGACGGAGAAGCTGCGGCTGGGCGACGGCCTGGAGGAGGACACGGACGTCGGGCCGGTCGTGAACCCGGCCGCGCTCGAGAAGATCCACTCCTACACGAAGATCGGGCTGGACGAAGGCGCCAAGCTCGTCACGGGCGGCGAGATCGCCACCGAGAACGGCCTCGACCGGGGCTCGTTCTACCGGCCGACGATCTTCGCGGACGTCGAGCCGGGCATGCGCATCGCGCAGGAGGAGATCTTCGGCCCGACCACCGCGCTCATCCGCGCGACGGACGTGGACGAGGCGATCCGGATCGCGAACGGCATCGAGTTCGGGCTCTCGTCGTCGATCTTCACGCGGGACGTGAACAAGGCCTTCCGCGCGATGCGCGACCTCAACGCCGGCATCACGTACATCAACGCCGGCACGACGGGCGCCGAGGTGCACCTTCCCTTCGGCGGGACGAAGG
>JBOHAK010000345.1:0-8670 GCA_050697795.1 Gaiellaceae bacterium | reverse complement strand
GTCCCAGATGTGGCAGCCCTCGGCGCGCTCGATCACGAGCCGGCTCGCGCCGGCCGCCGTGAAGTGGCGCCAGAGATGGTCGGTGGTGGCGGCGGTCATGCGATAGTCGCGCCGGATTCAATCAGGCCGCGAAGGAGGCTGCATGGACGACGCCCAGGCCGTCGTCGTGGTCGGGGCCGGGCTCTCCGGGCTGACGGCCGCGCGCCGGCTCGCCCAGGCCGGCAAGCGGGTCGTCGTGCTCGAGGCGCGGGCCCGGATCGGCGGCGCGGGCCATGTCGGGTGCCTGGCACAGGACACGGCCGCCCTAGCCCCAGGCGACGTCGTGGATCTCGGGCAGCTCGACGGCCAGCGCGCGCCAGAAGACGCCGCCGTCGCCGGAGACGTGGAGGCGGTTGCGGGCGCCGTAGAGGACGTGGTCCGGGTTCTCGCCGAGCGCGACGGCGCGCCCCGGCGGGAGCCCGGCGCCGCGCTCCGTCCAGGTGGCACCGCCGTCGTGGGAGACGACGAGCGGCGGCTTGCGGTCGAGGAGCAGGACGACGGTCGCGCCGCGCGCGTCCACGTCGAGAACGCGGCCGGCGGCCCAGGGCGGCGCCAAGCCGAGCGGGCGCTCGCGCTCCACCGCCGCGCCGGGCTGGCGACCCGCGAGCTGGTCCTCGGCCGCGCTCGCGCCCACCTCGACGAGGTACGTGCCGTCCTCGCAGCCGGCGACGACGATCAGCGGGCGGGCCACCGGCCGAGGAGGGCGCTGACGGCGCCGTTCGCAAGCCGCGCCGCCGAGACGGGGGAGTGGCGCTGCCGCCGGTACGTGAGGTACGCGGCCGTCCAGGAATCCCCCGCGCCGGTGGGATCGATGCCCTCGAGCGGAAAAGTCGGGATGTGCTCGGCCAGGCCGTCCGCGTAGACGACGGCGCCGCCGCCACCGAGCGTGACGAGCACCTCCCGCACCCCCAGCGAGCCGAGCGAGCGCTCGGTCAGCTCGAGCCCGAGCGCGTCGACCTCCTCTCGCGAGAGCTTGAGGACGTCGACGGGGCGGAGGAGCTCGGGCTCGTACTCGCCGTCAAGGACGAGCTCACCGACCGCGGGCCGCCGCACGAGAGCCTGGCCGTCGAGGCTGACGCCGCGCCCGCGTGCGAGCGCCGCCAGCGTTCCGGCCGGGAAGTCGGCCCGCGTGAGCGCCCCCGCGTGCACCCAGTCGCAGCCGGCGAGCGCCTCGGCCAGCCAGCCGCGAGCCTCCGCCTCGCTCCACGGCTCGCCCAGCTCGTCGATCTCCATCCGCCGCCGGTCGCCGTCGTTCTCGATGCGGAAGCCGATCGTGCGCGGGGAGCTGCGTGCCACGACCGGGACGCCGAGCGCCGCGAGCCGCGGCCGGTCCTCGTCGGCGAGCTTCGTCGCCACCACCCCCGGATGCCCGAGCAGGCGCAGCGAACGGGCGGCGTAGACGGGGGCGCCTCCCAGACGCGGGAGGCCGCCGTCAACGCGATCCAGCGAGACGAGCCCGACGACGCCCAAGCGGCGCATGCGCGGAGCGTACGCCCGCGTAGAGGGCGAAGGCGAGCGCGAAGGCGGGCAGCGAGGCGCCCACGGTCACCTCCCCGGCGCCCGGCGCGCCGCCCACGACGTCCGTCCACCAGCGCGGCCCGGTCGGGTGGATCCACTGGTAGAGCGCGAAACCGGCCGCCCACGCCGCGAGGCCGCTCCAGCGCACGGGAACCGGACGGCCGGCCCCGAGGAGGAAGTCGGCCGCGAGGACGCCGAAGAGCGGCACGAAGAAGGAGCCGAGCAGGAAGAGGAACGCCTCGTAGGCGACGATGTCCACGAAGAGCGCCCCGACAGTCGCCGCCGCCGCGACGAGGAGCACGAGCCCGCGCTGGGGGGCGGACGGCACGAGGTTCTGCAGGGACACCGCGGCCGAGTACACGTTGGCGAACGGCTCGTCGGCCTCGTCCACGGTCAGCGCGAGCAGGGCGAGCGCGCTCGCCGCGCCGCCGGCCGCGATGGCGCCGAAGATGGCGGTCGGCTCGGCGAGCCCGCGCGAGAGGGCGAGGAGGACGCCGAGGCCGTACAGGAGCGCGAGTGGGACGAAGTATCCGACCGACGTCCCCCAGAAGGCGCCGCGTCCGGTGCGCGAGAAGCGGGTGTAGTCGGCCGCGAGGGGAAGCCAGGACGCCGCCATCGCCACGGTCAGGTCGACGCCCTGCGAGAAGGTGATCCCGCCTTCGCCGGACGCCGACCAGAGCGCGGCGGCGTCCGCCCCGTCCAGCGCCCACCAGACGAGGTAGCCCGTCGAGGCAGCGACGGCCCAGACCGCGAAGCGGCGCAGGTAGCGGCGGACGAAGGAGATCGGGCCCGCGAGCGCGAGGGCCGTCGTCAGCGCCGCGAAGACGAGCACCCAGACCCAGCGCTGCCGGAAGCCGAAGAGCTCGTCCGCGAGGGCGCTCGCGGCGAGCGACATCACGTAGAGCTCGAAGACCGCCCAGCCGAGGTTCTGGAGGACGTTCAGCCCGGTCGGCGCGTAGGACCCGCGGCGCCCGAGCGGGTCGCGCAGGAGCACCATGCCCGGCACGCGCCGCTCGAACCCGATCAGCCCGGCCAAGCCGAGGAGCGCCGTCCCGAGCGCGGCGCCGACGACGGTGGCGAGGAGCGCCCGCTGGAGACCGAGCCCGGCCAGGAACGTGCCCGTGAAGAGGACGAGCAGGCTGATGCCGAGGTTGCCCCACAGGAGCCCGACGTCGAGAGACGAGAGCGTCCGCAGGCGGTCGGGGACGGGCGTGACTCCCCAGGTGCGTTCGCTCGGTTCCGTGCGGCCTCCCTTCGCTGGCATGACCCAGATCAGGTTCGGCGGGTCGGGGCTTCCAGCCCCCTCTCAGCCGCTCGGCGCGAGCCAGCGGCTCCCCGGTCTCGTCTAGGAAGTGATGTTAACGGCTCGCTCGATCCCGCCGACGGCCTGCTCGAGCGCCTCCTCGTCGAAGAGGTAGGGGACGGCGTTCGAGATCTCGTGCGCCGGGCCGTCGAGGGAGTCGGAGCCGGCGGCGCCGTTGAGCGCGTAGCGCACGGGGATCTCGTGGCAGACGACGAGCACGCGCCGGTGCGGGGCGGCGAGGAGCGCGCGAAACGCGTCCGCGTACCGGCGCGCGGCGTCGTCGAGGCTCTCGCCGCCCGGGAAGGGGACGCTGCGCGCGTGCCCGTGCTTCCAGGCCCGGTAATCCTCGAGCTCGGCGCCGTCGAGCTCCCCGAGCTTGATGTCGTCGAGGAGCGGCTCCACGAGCAAGGGAATGTCCACGCGCTCCGAGAGCGCGATCTCGGCCGTGGCCCGGGCGCGCGGGAAGCGTGTGTGGACGCAGGCGTCGAGCGGGAGGTGCGCCACCTGCTCGCCGAGCCGCCGCGACTCCTCCTCGCCCCGCGGCGTCAACGGGACGTCGACGGTCGGGTCGCCGTTCACCCGCCGCTCGACGTTGAGCACGGACTCCCCGTGCCGGCTCAGCACGAACAGGCGCATCGACCCTCCCACTAGACCACGAACTGCTCGCGGCGCTCCCCGCCGCCGGCGAAGCGCTCGAGCCGAAGCGGCGAGATGTCCAGCGTGGGCTCCCGGCCCGCGATCAGCTCGGCGAGGTGCTCGCCGACCGCCGGGCTCTGCTGGAAGCCGTGGCCGGAGAAGCCGGTCGCGTAGAGGAAGCGCCGCGGCAGCGTCGCCTCGCCCACGATCGCGTTGTGATCCGGGCTCATCTCGTACCATCCCCACCACGACGACTGGATCGGCAGGTCGGCGAGCACGGGCAGGCGGCGCGCCGCTCGGCCCGCGACCCCCTCGATCGTGGGCTCGCGCCCGCCGAACACGAGCCCCGTTCCCTCGCGGTGGAAGTAGAAGCCCGTCGAGAAGTCGATGGTGAACGGGAACGGGTCCGGGAGCCCTCCGTTCTCGGGGGTGAAGTGCACCCAGCGCGCCTCCCCCTCGACGGGGATGTCGAGCCCCGCGAGCGTGCCGACGTCGCGCGACCAGACGCCCGCGGCGCACACGACCGTGCTCGTCCGGATGCGCCCGGCGGACGTCTCGACGCTGACGATCTTGTCCCCGAGCACGGCGATGCGCTGAAGCGTCGTCCCCTGGAGGATGCGGACGCCCTGGGCGCCGGCCGCCCCCGCGTAGGCCTGCACCACCGACTCCGGCGAGGCGTGCCCGTCGATGGGGCAGTGCGCGCCGGCGAGGAGATCCTCCGTCTCGAGCGCCGGGTTCATCTCCTTCACGTCGGCCGGGGAGACGAGCTGCGACGGGACGCCCAGCGCCTGCTGCATCGCCACCGCCTGCCGGAAGCTCTCCACGTCCTCTTCGCGGTCGAGCAGGAAGAGGTAGCCGTCCCGCCGGTAGCCGATGCCGCTCACCCGGTCGAGCGCCTGGAACTCGGTCATGGAGCGCAGCGCGATCCTCACGTTCAGCTCGTCCGTGAACTGGGCGCGGATGCCGCCTGCCGACTTGCTGGTCGAGCCGCTGGCGAGCGACTCCCGCTCGAGGAGGACGACGTCGGTGACGCCGAGCTTGGCCAGGTGGTAGGCGACGCTCGACCCCATCGCGCCGCCGCCCACGATCACGACCTCGGCCGACTGGGGCGTCGTCTGCGGCAAGTTTCTGGCTCCGTGACAGGGGACGGGGGTGGAACGAGGCTATCTCGTCGCGCGGATGCGCGGGACTCCGGCGGCTCGGCGGCGGCGGGCGGCGAAAGTATCCTGGCGCCGTGTCGGCCCCGTGGGTCCTCGCCGGATCCCTCCTCGCCCTCCCCGTCGCCTACGTCGTCTGGCGGCTCGCGGTACACGAGCTCGGCTCGCGTGCCGCCGCGCTCATCGCCGCGCTCGCGACGTTCGGAGCCGTCACGGTCTTCCCGGAGCGCGTGAAGACGGCCGTCGACGGCACGCAGCGGTTCCGGGCGCTGTCCGTGGACGTCCGCGACCGGTACGGCGGCCGCGTGATCGCCGACGCACAGGTGTTCCGCACGCTCCGGCAGCGCATCCCGCCGGACGACACGTACTACCTCCAGCTCGAGTTCCCGGGCCCCGGCGTCCGCCCCGAGAGCGGCGGGTCCTTCCGCCACTGGACGCTCCGCTGGCTCTTGCCGCGGATCGCCGTCGCCTCGCCCGAGGAGGCCGACTGGGTGATCTCCCGGAACGCCGACCCCGAGACGCTCGGGGTCGAGTTCGAGGAACTCGAGGAGATCGGGACGAACATCTCGCTCGGACGTGTGCGGTGAACTTCGACCAGCTCTTCGCCGTCGCCGCCGCGAACCTCTGCTTCCTCGCTGCCGGCGTGGGGCTCACTCGACTCTTCGGCTTCTGGCGATCGCCGCGCGATCTCCTCCGCGTCGTCGGCATTGCGTACATGGTGGGAGTGGCGGCGGTGGGCGTGCTCGCGACGTTGCTCCTCGTCGCCGGCCTCTCGCTCTCGATCCCACAGGTGCTCGTCCTGTGCGGGCTTCTGGCCGCGACGGGGCTCCTGCGCCTGTCGGAGCCCTTTCCGCGGCCGGAGCCGCTCGCCCGGCGGCTGCGCGCCTTCGTGCTCGTCGCCTCCGGCCTGCTCGCCGTCTACCTGCTCGCGCTCCTCGCGCTGACCGCCGTGCAGCCGATGACCGGCTACGACTCCTGGGCGCTCTGGTCGGTCAAGGCCCGCGCGATCGTCCTGCTCGACGGGCTCGATCCCGATGTCTTCGCGAGCCCGGCGTACACGGCCGTCCGGCGCGAGTACCCGCTGTTCGTCCCGGCGCTCGAGGCGATCGACTACCGCTTCATGCGGGACAACGAGACCTACCTGGTCCATCTCCAGTTCTGGATCGTGGTCGCCGGCTTCTTCGTCGCGGCGGTCCAGCTCCTCCGCGACCGCATATCGCCGCTCCTCGTATGGCCCGCGCTCCTCCTGCTGGCGGTCGCGCCGCGCTTCGGGCGCGGCCTCGCCCTCGGCGCCGCCGACCTGCCGCTCGCGCTCTTCTTCGGCCTTGCGGTCCTCGCCGGCTGGCGCTACGTCGACCGCCCGGACCGGCGCTGGCTCTTCCTTCTCGGGACGTTTGCGGCAGCGGCAGCGGTCACCAAGCGGGAGGGGCTGGCCTACGTCGCGGTGCTGGTCGTCGCGCTGCTCCTCCTCGCGCGCTGGCGCGGCCGCCGGATTCTCCCGCTCGCCGTGGCGGGCGCTGTCTCCTTCGTTCCCTTCGGCGTCTGGAGTATCTGGCGTAGCGCCCACGACGTGGGGGCCGCCGACACGCCGATCTCCGACTTCCTCAGCCCCGCGTACCTGTCCGACCACGCGGATCGCATCTGGCCGGCGTTCCGCGCGCTGGGCCGCGAGGCATTCGATCCGGAGCTCTGGCTTCTGCTGCCGGTCCTCCTCGTCCTCGCGGCGGCGCTCGCCTTCGCCGTCGGGCGGGACCGCGGCACGGCCGTCTTCGCCGTAGGCCTCGTGGCGGTCCTGTTCGCCTGGATCGCCTGGGGCGCGGTCGTCCACAAGGCCTCGGTCGAGGGCTTCGCGGCCAAGACGGCGCACCGGGTCGCGGCGACGCCGAGCGTCGTCGCCGCGCTGCTCCTGCCCCTGCTCGCCTCGGCGCTCGTGCGGGATGGGCGGGCACGCGATTCCACGGTTCTCAAGTGACGAGCCGTGTCCGCCGCCGCAGCGCGTGCCGGTAGAGGACGGCGAAGCCGACCACCACGAAGGGGAAGAAGTTGAGCGCGTGCAGGACGACCGCGTAGGCGAGCGCCACCGACTGCTCGACCCCGTACGCGCGCAGCGCGACGATCGTCGCCGCCTCGAAGACCCCGACGGCGGCCGGCGAGGACGGGACGACCATGGCGAGGTTGATCGAGATGACGACGAGCAGCGCCGCCCCGTACCCCACCCCGAGGTCGAAGGCCTGCATCGCGAGCCAGAACGAGACAGCGAGCATGAGCCAGGAGACCACGGTGACGGCGAACGCGGGCGCTGCGATCCCCGGCCGGCGGAGCGCGCTGAAGCCGCGCACGATGCTGGCCGCGGCGTAGTCCACGCGCTGCTCCGAGAGCCTCGGAAGCCGCGCCGCGGGCCGCAGGAGGAAGCGGACGGGGCGCTCGCCGTAGAGGAAGAGGACGGCGAAGGCGACGACCAGGAGGACGAGGAGGACGACCGTGAGCACCGCCGCCCGCCGCAGCCAGGTGACGTCCGGGAGGAACGGGCTCGCGACGAGGAGGAGGACGAGCAGGGCGAGCACGTCGTACACGCGCTCGCTCACCGCCGTCGCGAGGGCCTCGGCGCGCGACGTGCCCGCCTCCTCGTGGAGCACGACGACTCGCAGGGCCTCCCCGGCGCGCAGCGGGAGGATGTTGTTGAAGAGGTAGCCCACGAGGAGCGCCCGCGTCGTGGCCGGCAGCGGCGGGCGCGTCCTGGGCGGGAAGACGAGGCGCCAGCGGATCGCCCGGACGTAGACGGTGAGGGCGAGGACGGCGAGCGCGGGGAGCAGCCACCACGCGTTGCTCTCCCTGACCGCCGTCCAGAAGACGTCCAGGTCGACGTCTCTCACCGCCACGTAGGTGAAGAGGGCCGAGACGGCGAGGCCGACGAGGACGAGCGCCGGCCGGGAGACGCCTCTCACCGGCGGCCGCGGGCGAGCGGCGCTCGCTCCGGGCGGACGGCGGCGGGCACGCGGGCCAGCCAGGCGATGCGGAGCAGGTCGAGCGCCATCTCCGTCGAGGCGCTGAAGATCCGCACGGTCGTCTCGCGGTCGTCGGCCCAGCGCACGCCGACCTCCGCGACCGAGAGCCCGAGCTGCCGCGCGAGCACGAGCACCTCCGCGTCGTAGGCGAACCCCGACACGCGCTGGAGCTCGAAGAGCCGGCGCGCCGTGGGGAAGCGGAAGAGCTTGAAGCCGCACTGCGTGTCCCGGTAGGGGAGGCCCGTCAGCAGGCGCAGCGCTCGGTTGAAGCCCTTGCCCATGAGCTCGCGATGCCCGGGCTGGTGCACGAGGATGTCCGAGGAGGGAAGCGCCCGCGAGCCGATCGCCACGTCAGCGCCGTCCTGGACGGCGGCCGCGAGCCGGGCCACGTCCTCGAGCGGGGTCGCCATGTCGGCGTCGGTCAGGAGCGCGTAGCCTCCGCGCGCGGCCAGCATGCCGGCCTGTACGGCGGCCCCCTTGCCGCGGTTGCGGTCGAGCCGCAGCGCGTGGAGCGGGAGCTCGCCGTCGCTCCGCTCCCGTACGAGCTCGGAGGTGCCGTCGGTCGAGCCGTCGTCGACGACGATCACCTCGGCGAGCTCGAGGCCGGCGGCGGCACAGGCACCTCGCCCCTCGCCCGCAAGCGCGTCGAGGAGCGCCGGGAGGCGGCGGGCCTCGTTGTAGGCCGGCACGACGACCGAGAGACTGTCGCTCACGTCGGGCTCCCGGGGCGGTCGGCGACCGCGAACGCGCTCAGCCCGGCGGGGAACCCGCCGTCGAGCACGCGCGAGCGCTCCGAGCGCAGGATCCGGAGCAGGAGCGCGTTCAGACGCCGGGGCACGCGGGCGAGGTCGCTCGCCGGCGGGCGGCGGGCGATCCGCCCCCCGAGGCGCACGGCTGCGGCGGCGGGCAGGAGCCACGAGTTGAAGTACCCCCCGCGGCGGACGTGGAGTCCGCCCGCGCGCAGGGCGTCGGTCAGGGAGCCGCTCGTGTAGCGCCGCCGGTGGCCGTGGAC